>CACZSO010000316.1 GCA_902783795.1 uncultured Eubacteriales bacterium | reverse complement strand
TGCACAGTCAAACAGCCTGTAACCGACTCGGATGCCTCCCGCAACCGCTTCTGCCACTTCTTCCGGACTGACTCTGTCCGAACCAAAGGTCCCCATACCAAGACATGGGATACTGCCGCCGTCACCAAGACGCATCATCGGTACTGATTTCGGATCGATCATTTTGCTTCCTCCTTCTCATCAGAGCCGCCGCGCGATCGAACTGCCCTCCACGATCTGCGCGGGCAAAATCAGGTCTCCTTGTTTCTGTTTCTCAGGATCAGTTTCACCGGATGTATTTTTATTATTCTGCAGACGCTCCAGAAGCAGCCCGGCAGCATTATCTGCCAGATCGCGAAGAGGCTGCACCACAAGCGTCAGTCTCGGATTCGACAGGTTTGAAATGATCAGATCATCAAAGCCGATCAGTGAAATGTCCGAGGGACACTGGAACGATGACTCATTCAAAGCCATGACTGCGCCGAGGATGATCTCAAAGTTGCCGAGAAACACAGCTGTCGGAGGTTCTTTCAGTCTCAGCAATTCCTGCATGCTGTTATAGCCATGCTCAATGCTGTGGCATCCGATCTTCAGATATGACGCCGGAATTTCGTTCTTTTTATCCTTGAGAAGCTGCAGGCATCCATCCAACCTCTCCCGGCCCGTAAGTTCCCGGTCAGAACCGATGACGGCGATCCTGCGATGGCCATAGTTATAAAGCATCTCCAGAGCCTGGTAAGAAGACTCCCGGTTATTGACTTTTACACAGGCTATTCCGGAACCTTCCAGCGAACGGTCCATCAGGACGACCGGGATATCTGCCTTCAGGGCAGGTTCCAGAAAACCGGCTTCCTGCGCCACCGGTATGATGATCATACCGTCAACCTTCTTGTTGACCAGGAAGCGGATATTATCGGCTTCCTGCTGCGCATCATTCTGCGAGTCGCAGATCATCGCCGCGTAACCCGCCTCCCGGAAGCGTTCTCCAAGGTATTTAAGCAGTGTACATGTAAATACATTGGCGATGTCAAACACAACTACCCCGATCACCTTGCTTTTGCTGGTGACAAGTCCTCTTGCCATCTCATTTACTTCATAATGCAGCTCGGCGATTGCCCGTTCAATTTTTTCTCTATTCTTCGGAAGCAGGTTTCCGCCGTTCAAATACTTGGAGATCGTGGCAAGTGAAAGACCTGTCATATCTTTAATGTCCTTAATCGTTGCAGCCAAATTCATCCTTCCCTTCATAATTTTTCACGAATTCTCCCAAGAGTGAAACGTTTCGCTCTGTGCACATTATCTACCTTGGGCAGATGTTTGTCAATCATTATTTTGCAAAAAACCAAAAATCCTTCTATGTATCTCTTGTGAAAACTTTCCCCGCGTGGACATTGAATCTGCACTTCGCCGTATAATAAGATTATTCCAAGCAGTTACGTTGAAAATAAAAAAGCCTGCGAACATCAGGATTTCTCCCAATGCCCGCAGGGGGTATATCTTTTCCATTTGGTTGTATCATGGTTGACAAATGGCTGCCCCAATGTTATGTTTCAATGTATATAAGGGGTTATTCCGGAAAGGAGCTGCAGCATGACACTGGAAGAAATGAGAAAAAGGAAGACCGAGCTCGGCCTCACCAGCCAGATGATTTCCCAGATTTCAGGTGTACCGCTTGGAACGGTGCAAAAGATCTTCGCGGGAACTACCAAAGCACCGCGAAGGCTCACGATCGAAGCACTGGAGAAGGTCCTCAGCCGTTCGGGTTCCTTTGAAAAAGAGGACGGAGTACTCCGTGATGCCCCTGCTCCGTATGGTACGAAAATCAGGTCCGATCTGGCTGCAGGGAATCCTCGGTATACGATTGGTGATTACTATGCGCTGCCGGATGACAAGAGGGTCGAACTGATTGATGGTGTCTTCTACGATATGGCTGCACCGTCTTCCCTTCACCAGCTGATCCTAATGCATCTGTCATACCTTTTTGATGAGTGCGCAGCGCAGCACGGCATGCCTTGTGTTGTTCTGATTGCGCCGTTTGACGTACAATTGGACCGGGATAACTATACCATGGTTCAACCGGATCTTCTGGTGCTCTGCCGCCCGCAGGATTATCTTCATATGAAACGGCTCGAAGGTGCTCCGGATCTGGCTGTTGAAATTCTCTCTCCTTCCACCCGTTCCAGGGATATGATCCTGAAACTGTACAAATATGAAAAAGCCGGGGTCAGAGAATACTGGATCATTGACCCTGAGCACCGGACCGTAACAGTTCATTTCTTTGATACGGACCACTATGATCCGGTGCGATACACATTCCATGATCAGATCCCTGTCAGAATCTCAGGGGGAAAATGCTCTATTGATTTCTCCAGGATCGAGGAGAGACTGGCGCGCTATGAGTAAAATCATTTCTTCTCTGCCGGAAAGCTGTTCTTCACCCCAGTGATGTCCAGAAACACGGAATGCTTCCTTCCCAGGAGGCGAACGGTCCTGGCAGCGCCGATTTTCCGCGCTTTTTTCCGTTAAAATCGCAGTTTACGGTCACAGGCACTTTCACTTTGCGGACCGCTCCGGGATCTCTCATTACTGCAGCCGGTCTTGCAGGCCCGGGTGCCGGCAGCGGTGAATCGGTCCTATCCACGACGGACAGCGTCATATCGTCCGGATTCAGCGAAAAGCCAAACCACGCGCTC
>CACZSO010000315.1 GCA_902783795.1 uncultured Eubacteriales bacterium | reverse complement strand
CTTTACACCAGGACAGTTCCAGAAAACCATCCCGTTTACATCCTTTACATTTCGCATTTTCAGAGCATAAGCAGCAGGCCAGGCCGCAGCGCGCGATCCCAAGCTCTCTTTTCATAAAAAGACTCCTCTCTTTACACCTTATTTGTCAATTTGATTTTACTGGTATATAAGCGGTTTTGCAAGGACCCTTAACAGATCCTTTCAAAAACCCGTCGTTTTTATTCCGATGTGAAACTCCATGTTTTAAGAAGGCGGGACATCTTACGATGTCTCGCCTTCTTTTTGCTGTTCCGCTGCTTTCGCTGCCCGGGTCACAGCCAATGTTCTTTTGATGGTGATCACCATATAGGTCACGCCGAAGATCACCAGCACTACCGTAAGAAGACCGCCCGCAAGCTCTGCACTTTTCCATCCGGACTCTTCAAAAAGATATCCGATAATACTGATGACAGCATCCCAGGATCCATGGATCAGAATGATCAAAGGGACTGCCAGAAAAAGTTCCCGCCTTTTAGTCTGCTGCTCTCCTGCTGCCTTCGCCTGTTTATAATCATAATAATGGCGGCCCTGATTCAGCTGCCACAAAATGTGCATAGGAAAAAGGATCCCCAGGATAATAGCCATCAGATTTCCCGAAGCAACTTTTTCAACGACAGCATACACCAACCCGATGGTCCCCGCTGCCAGCATGCTGTCCTTTTTGCAGGAAAACCGGTATTTATTATCTGCCATCCTGAAACCTGTAAACTTAAAGAATTCTTCCAGAAGTGCTGCTCTGAAGAAAGACTCAATGATCTCCTTTTTAAGCCCCGTAATGCCGGTGAACTTGAAAACACCATCCCAGATGATCTCTGTAATAATGATCAAAAGAGACGCATATAAAAAACCATACAAAAGGGCAATGACCCAGTGATCCCGGCCCTTTAACCTAGCCCCATCCATGTCAGATCTCCTCAAATCCTATGCCTATTCTCTCTTCGAAACCTTTGTATTAAGCAGCGTCCGTTCCCATCTGCCGGGTCTGGCCGGTGGCGGGGAAGCATATGCAGCTGCTGTCATTATTATAGCCTCAGAAGCCTCTCCTGTTTAAAGATTCCCGCTGCGGTCTTTCTCCTTTTTATCCCAGATACGGAAGATCAGGGGGAACAGGCCCAGTGAGCCGAAAATAGCCACGGCATAGCGGACCGCCCTTACCAGATAAGCCGCAAATACTTCTTCTTCCAGAAACGCCGGGCTGAAGGGCAGCTTGAAGAGCGTATTCAGTCCCATAAAAAGCGCTACGACTCCCAACGGCCGTAAGATCATCCTGAGAGGATTTCTCGTATTCTTAAAATGCACGAACCGATGTTCAAAAGACACCGCTGCGAAGAAGCCGGCCATGATCCCGAATCCGGTATAAAAATCACTGGTTTTGCAGAAAAACCAGCCGGGAAGGGCTGTCAGAAAAATGATCAGAAAGCGAAGCTCCTGGTTTTTGACATACTTTCTTAAGAGACTGACCGCCAGGATGGAACAAAGCCCCAAAAGCCAGCCCGCGAGCACATCGGTCGGATAATGTACGCCTAAGGCAAACCGTGAGATCCCCACCAACAGGCAGAGGATCCAGGCGGCTGCATATGCCCAGCGCTTTTTAAGACCTATGGCCGCCGTCCCGTACATGGCCGCTGCATCGGCCGAATGGGCTGACGGAAAAGAATATCCCTGGGCCTTAATGTCGTAGATATCCGCCTTTTTATCCACCGCTTTCAGACATTTGACTTCACTGTGGTCAATATACGGCCGATGCCTTAAGACCACGTTTTTCACCAGTGGGTTCCAGCACAGTACTGTACACATGACTTCTCCTATATATTCTCCAAGTTTCTTATCATAGCAAAGATATACAAAAGTCATGACAGCCACCAGTACCATTTCCTCCCCGAAAGCCGAGAAAACCGATGCTGCTGCCGTGCCGAAGCTGCCCATGGCCTGCTGCAGCCATATAATAATAGACACTTCCCAGTCAAATGAAAAAGAAACCGCAGATGCCAAAGTCATGGAAATAGACCTCCCCTTCGTATGCTACGCGCTTCACTTTATCACAAATCCTATTTTTACGCAAGCTTTCAAAAAAAGAGTGAGGATGCTGCTCCCCACTCTGCTGTGTTATTTATACGATATGAAGGCATTATTGTTTTTCGCGAAGAACGCGGCCGCCGCATTCGTATCCATCTGTTCTGTCTCTCCGGTGGTGGGGAAGTAGATACGCACGCTGTTATTGTCGTAACCGCAGAGGACGCAGGCGGAGTCGTCACCGATGACAGCGATGACCGGTCGCCCTTTGTTGATGAAGTACAGGACTTCCTGCAGCGAGCATTCATAGAGCTTGACGGAAGATCCGGCCCCCAGGGCATTGTCGATGATCGTGAAGGGGCTTAGCCCCTGGGAAAGATCCTGCTGAACATGCCTTAATTGTATGCCTTCCTGGGCACATAAGACCTGAAGAGCCGCGCCTAAGGAATTCACATCCTCCGTCTTTTCGTATTGCTGGATGGAGATATTCTTCGCCAGGTCACGGGTACCGCGGGTCCAGAGATAATTCAGCTGCTCATCGGTCACCACGCCCATCACATTGAATGCCTCATCGATGGCCTTATTAATCTCGGAT
>CACZSO010000314.1 GCA_902783795.1 uncultured Eubacteriales bacterium | reverse complement strand
TAAGGGGCGTAGGATCTTTCCCGCATCCCGGCCGCGATCGAAAGCAATTCATCGTCGGATATTTCTTCCTGCATAAAGGCGCCTTCGGAAAGGCAGTCTTTCAGGAAGCTTTCGCCGGCCGTATCTTCCTGGTCCACCCCGAAATAATCCAGCACCGTGGCGGAAATATCCGCAAAGGAAGTTCGGGTCTTCAAGTCCGTGCCTTCCTTCACATGCTTGCCATAGAGCAGCATGGGTACATATTCCCGGGAATGGTCAGTAGATGGGGTGGCTGGGTCACAGCCATGATCTGCCGTGATGATAAGAAGATCGTTCTCCCTTAATTTAGGCAGCAGCTGCCTTAAATACCGGTCAAATACCGTCATGGCCTTCGCGTAGCCGGGTACATCGTTCCTGTGGCCGAAGACCGTGTCAAAGTCCACCAGGTTCACGAAACACAGGCCGTTAAAATCACGGTCCGCCATCTCCAATGTCTTCTCCATACCGTCTTCATTGCTGACAGTCCGGTTCAGTTCCGATACGCTCTTGCCGCCGAAAAGATCATATATCTTACCCACGGACAGGGTCTCGATCCCGGCCTTCATCAAAAGATCCAGCATGGTGGTCTTAGGGGGCAGCAGGGAATAATCGTGACGGTTCGATGTCCGCTCAAAAGGATATTCTCCCTTAAAGGGCCGGGCTATGACACGCCCTACGCCGTGCTTTCCCTGCAGCATTTCCCGGGCGATCTCACAGATCTTATACTGCTCTTCTATAGGGATCACATCTTCATGAGCCGCTATCTGAAACACGCTGTCCGCGGAGGTATAAACGATAAGATCTCCGGTCTTCATGTGTTCTTCGCCGTAATCCCGGATCACATCCGTGCCGGAATAGGTTTTATTACAGAGTACCTTCCGCCCCGTGAGCCGTTCAAATTCCGTGATCACTTCTTCCGGAAAGCCATCCGGATACGTGGGCAGGGGCTCCGGAGACACCAGCCCGGCGATCTCCCAGTGGCCGATGGTAGAATCTTTTCCCATGCTTCTTTCCTGAAGCCGGGCAAAGGCTCCTTTCGGATGCTCTATGCCTCCTCCCACGCCTTCGATATTAAACAGGCCTAGTTCCGTCAATGTGGGGCAGTAAAAGTCATGATGACTGCGGATGGCGCCCAGGGTATTGCTGCCTTCATCCTGAAAAAGAGCCGCGTCCGGCGCTTCTCCGATCCCCATACTGTCCAGTACAATGATAAATACACGTTTATTCATAGCTTACGCGATCTCCAGCGCGATCTCCATCATAGCGGTAAAGGAATTCTGGCGTTCTTCTGCCGTGGTATTCTCTTCCGGATACAGGAAGGAATCACTGACGGTGCAGATGCAGAGTGCCTTTTTGCCGGCCCGGGCGGCGTTGCAGTATAAGGCCGCAGATTCCATCTCCACGCCTAACACACCCATCTTCGCCCATACCAGGCCTGAGTCCATATCATCGTAAAACATGTCAGAAGAGAAGATATTGCCCACTTTATAGCGGACACCCTTCTCTTCACAGACATCCACCGCTTTTCTTAAAAGCTCAAAATCTGCGATGGGAGCAAAGGTGCCGGGCAGACCGTACTGGGAAGCATAATTGCCGTTAGTGCAGGCTGCCTGGGCCAGGATGATGTCCCTGACATGCAGGTCTTTATCGATGGATCCGCAGGAACCCACCCTGATGATCTGCTCCACATTATAGAAGTTAAACAGCTCATAGGAATAGATCCCGATGGCCGGCTGGCCCATGCCGGAGGCCATGACGGAAATTCTTTTACCCTTATAGGTCCCGGTATAGCCCTGGACGCCTCGGACATTGTTTACAAGCACCGGATTTTCCAGGAAATTTTCGGCAATGTATTTCGAACGGAGGGGATCGCCGGGCATCAGCACTGTCCGGGCGAAATCTCCTTCTTTAGCTTCAATATGAGGTGTCGGAACTGGCATCGTTCTTCTCCTTTCCTTCCTGGGCTTTGACCACTTTCACGATCCGGCTGGTACCCAGACGTGATGCGCCCAGCTCTATGAATTTTTCTGCGTCTTCCAGTCCGGAAATGCCGCCGGCTGCCTTCATCTTCACCTTCGGGCCTACATTTTCGGCAAACAGTCTGATATCATCAAAAGTCGCGCCGGCTGTAGAGAAACCGGTGGATGTTTTGATATAATCTGCGCCGGCTTCCGTTACCAGACGGCACATGGTCACTTTCTCTTCCTCCGTCAGCAGGCAGGTCTCGATGATGACCTTCAGGATCTTGCTGCCGCAGGCTTCCTTCAATGTGCGGATCTCCTCCCGCACAAAGTCTGTATTGCCGGCCTTCAGCTCACCGATATTGATGACCATATCGATCTCATCGGCCCCATTCTTCAGGGCATCTTCTGTTTCGAAAAGCTTGACTGCCGTAGTATTGTATCCGTTGGGGAAACCGATGACTGTGCAGATGGCCAGCTTATCGCCCACATACTCCTTTGCCCTCTTCACAAAGGCCGGGGGGATGCAGACGGAGGCTGTCTGGTATTTCATGCCGTCATCGCAGATCCCTTTGATCTCCTCCCAGGTGGCAGTCTGGGTCAGGAGCGTATGATCGCATTTACTTAAAATTTCCTGAATATCCATAACAATGTCCTTTCTTACAGAATCCCTCTGGCTTCCTGCTCTTTTTTCTTCTTCAGCCAGCATTTCCGGCACATGGCTTCATACCGGCCGTTGCCGCCGATGAGGATCTGGCTGCCTTTATAGACGATATTGCCGTCATCATCGAAACGTGCATTCACAGTGGCTTTGGCCCCGCAGCGGCAGACTGATTTGATCTCGGAGATGGATTCTGCGATCTCAAACAAGCGCTTGCTGCCCGGGAACATGTGGGTCAAGAAGTCTGTGCTTAGACCGAAACAGAGCACCGGGATATCGTACTCCATGGCCACGAGGCCCAGCTGATCCACCTGGTCAGGTGTCAGGAACTGGCACTCATCCACGATGATCACATGGATCTCTCCATGGTGCTTTAAATACAGCTGGTACAGATCTTCATCCTCTCCCACCATGACGCAGGGGGCTTCCAGACCGATCCGGGAACGGACCACGTCATGGCCCTCCCGGACATCGATCATGGGCTTTAAGAGAAGGACTTTCATGTCCCGCTCTTCATAATTGAATTTGGTGATCAGGGCCTGGGCTGATTTAGAAGAACCCATGGTCCCGTATTTAAAATATAGCTTTGCCATAACCTGATCCTAATCAATAATATCCAGTACCAGCGGCTTTTCTTCCGGCGGTTCCGGGCCTATGGTAAGGGCCCTTAAAAAGATATCTTCCGCTGTCTTCAGGCGCGCTTCGTCAGAAGTATGGAACACCGCAAGCACATCGCCTGCTTTCACCCGGTCTCCAGTCTTTTTATGCAGGATGATGCCGGCTGTATAATCGATGGGCTCTGTCACGGTATTTCTGCCGGCGCCCAGAGAAAGGCTGGCTTTTCCGATACCTTCCGTATCCATGCCGGTGATATAGCCGTCTTCCACTGCCCTGATTTCATGCTGTATGGGGGCTGTGCCGAACAGGCTGTAATCTTCTGTGATCCGGGGGTCACCGCCCTGCAGACGCACCATTTCAGTAAAGACTTTCAGCGCTGAGCCGTCGGTAATAGCCTGGGAAGCCAGGGCCTCCGCCTGTTCCAGAGTCCCGCCCTTTCCTGCCAGATACAACATGGCACCTGAAAGGATCACGCAGAGCTGCGTCAGATCTTCCGGGCCCTTTCCCTTCAGCGTCTCGATAGCCTCTATGACCTCCAGCGCATTGCCCACGGCAGCACCTAAAGGCCGGTCCATATCTGTGATCAGCGCCATCATTTTCTTCCCGGCATTCTTTCCGGTATCCACCATGGCGGATGCCAGAGCCCGGCTGTCCTCCAGGGTCTTCATAAAGGCGCCGCTGCCGGTCTTTACGTCCAGGACGATACAGTCATCGTCAGCCGCCAGTTTCTTCCCCATGATGCTGGAAACGATAAGGGGCAGACTGTCCACGGTGGCCGTTACATCCCGAAGGGCATACAGGATCTTATCCGCCGGTGCTATTTCCCGGCTCTGCCCTACGATGGCGGCGCCCACCTGGTTCACGATATCTATAAATTCTTCTTCCGGAAGTTCAGTTTTAAACCCCGGGATAGATTCCAGCTTATCTACGGTCCCGCCGGTGTGGCCTAAGCCCCGGCCGCTGACTTTCGCGACCTTGATGCCTAAAGACGCCACGATGGGGGCTGCGACCAGGCTGGTCTTATCCCCCACACCGCCGGTGGAATGTTTGTCTGCGCGGATCCCGTGAACGGCTGAAAAATCCAGCCGTTCTCCGGAATCACGGATGGCAAAGGTCAGTTCCCGCGTCTCTTCGGGATCCATCCCCTGAAAGTAGATGGCCATCAGAAGGGCTGCCGCCTGATAGTCCGGGATCTCACCTTTCACCAGATTCTCCGTAAAGAAGCGGATCTCTTCGCGGGACAAAGACTCTCCGTCCCGTTTTTTACGGATAATGTCATACATTCTCATAAGACTTGCCTCTTATGTTACCTCATACCCTTATCATAGGGCACACCTTCTGCCTTCGGCACACCCGATTTCTTCGCGGTAAGCGCCAGCACCACCAGTACCACCACGTAGGGGATGATGTTGTAGAAGAACATGGGCAGCCCCAGTTTCTGCAGGAAATCGATGGACGAGGAGACCGGTCCGATACACTTTAAAAGACCGAATAACAGCGCACCCAGGGCGATGCCCAGCGGTTTCCAGTTACCGAAGATCATGATGGCCAGGGCCAGGAAACCCATGCCGCCTACAGAGCTTTCCGCCGTACCATTGGCGACGGTCGCGATATAGGCATAGCCGCCGATGCCGGCCAGGAAGCCGGAAATGGTGGTGCCCAGATAACGCATCTTAAATACATTGATACCCACAGATGCCGCCGCCTGGGGATGTTCACCGCAGGAACGAAGCCGCATACCGATGCGGGTCTTATAGATCCAGACAGACAGGACGATGAACAGGATAACGATGATATAGGTGGAAATATAGGCCTTATCACCGAAGATCTGTACCAGGGCCGGCAGATCCGGATTCTTGATCACATAGCCCTCAAAGTTTGCGGGCATCTGGATCTTCTCGCTGTTGAATAAGGACAGCGCAAACGCGTTCACGATAGCCGGTGCCAGCATGTTCAGCGCCGTACCTCCGATAGTCTGGTCTGCCTTCAATGTTACCGCAGACAGAGACAAAAGCAAGGAGAAAATGGCACTGCAGATACCGGAAAAGAGCAGGACCACGATGAACATGACCTGGATGCTGTTAGAGAACACACCGGCGTTCACAAAGAAACGGGCCAGGATAGCGCCGCAGAAAGCACCGAAGATCATCTCGCCTTCCAGGGCCAGGTTGATGACACCGCTTCGTTCGGCAAACATGCCGGCCAGTGCCACGATGAGAAGCGGAGCCGCATATACTAATGTTTTCTGAAGTAAAAATACCATATCTTACGCCTCCTTTCCTTTCTCTTCCTCTGCCGGTTCTTTCAGGATCTCCTCCGGCACAGGAGCTTCTGTTATGGTTTCTGTCACCTGGCTCGAGGTCTCTTCCGCTTTCATTTCTTTCACAGCTGCCGGGAAAGCTTCTGCTTTCTTCCTTCTCTTCTGAAGCAGTTCGCTGAAGAGTTTTGAGAAGCCGGCGAAATAAATGATCAGCGCGATGATAATATCGGCGATGTATTTGTTGAAGCCGGCACTGGGCAGGTTATCGCCGCCCACGCTTAAATAACGGATAAAGAGGCTGACAAAGATGACAGCGATGGGGTTGCTGCTTCCCAGCAAAGCTGCGGGGATACCGTTAAAGCCGTAATCCGGCAATTTTCCGTAGGCGCTGTCGAACTTGAACTCGATACCCGGGTTCAGGTAATAGATAGCGCCGCCCACGGCTGCCAGGCCGCCGGCGATGGCCATGGAAAGGATGATGTTCCTCTTCTCATTCATGCCGGCATATCTTGCGCCGTACTTGTTCGCGCCGCAGGCTCTGAGCTCATAGCCGAAGGTGGTCTTTGAAAGCATCACGAAGATAACTACCGCCAGCAGGATGGCAATGACGATGCCTAAGTCCAGATAAGAGCCGGAGAACAGCACATTCAGGCCTATCTTCGGCGTCCCGTTGCCGGTGGCTGCCGTGGTGATGAGATATCCGGATTTGCCGGCACCCGCATTCGTAAGATGCGGCATGGCGGTAAATACCCAGCTCACGATATTGGCTGCGATCCAGTTCGTCATGATGCAGACGATGACCTCATTAACATTGAAGAATGCCTTGAAGAAGCCGGGGATGGCACCCCAGATCATACCGAAGATGGCGCCGACTAAGACTGCCAGGATCCATACCAGCACGCCTAAGAAAGGCTGGCCGGTGGTGTTGATGTTCAGCGCTACCAGAAGAGCTCCCATGGTACCCATTAAGAACTGACCGGCTGCGCCGATATTGAACAGGCCTGTTTTATAAGCAATGGCCACTGACACACCTGTCATGATAAGAGGCGATGCGTAGAAGATCATATCGCCCAGGTTCGTGATAATGTATTTGGCCGTGCCGCTGGAGAAAGGACCTCCCAGCAGGATAAGCAGGCCGCTGAAAGCATCGCCGATACTGATCCGGTCGTTAAAGAAGCTTAACAGGACCATGACGACGAAGCCTACCAGGATACCGGCCAGGATGCAGAGCACCGAGGCACAGACAGACTGGAAACCCTTCTTTTCTCTAAGGCTTTGGAATTTAGTTTTCATGATCTTAAGCCTCCTTCACTACGTCCTTTTTCGCGCCGGCCATGTAAAGACCCAGCTCCTGGACCGTGGTCTTCTTCGGATCCAGCTGGCCCACGATCTCGCCTTCATACATGACTAAGATCCGGTCAGAAAGACTCATGACCTCATCCAGCTCTAAGGAGATCAGCAGAACGGCTGCTCCGTTATCACGCTTTTCCACGATCTCACTGTGGATGGATTCAATGGCGCCTACATCCAGGCCGCGGGTGGGCTGGATGGCTACTAAAAGGGAATGCTCATGATCCAGTTCACGGGCGATGATGGCTTTCTGCTGGTTGCCGCCTGACATGGAGCGGGCCGTGGACACAGGACCGTCACCGGAACGGACATCGAACTCATCGATAAGCCGGGTCGCATAATCCCTGACTTCATCAAACTTGATAAAGCCGTGGTTCTGGAACTGAGGCTCCCGGTAGCGCCGGAGCACCATGTTCTCTTCCAGGGTGAAATCCAGGATCAGGCCGTGTTTATGACGGTCTTCCGGGATGTGGCTCATGCCGTGGTCTGCCCGGTAAAGGATGCTCTTCTTTGTGATATCTTCCCCGTTTAAGATCACACTGCCGGCCTCTGCCTTCTCCAGGCCGGTGATGGCATACCCCAGTTCTGTCTGGCCGTTGCCGTCAATGCCCGCGATACAGACGATCTCGCCTTTTCTCACCGTAAAGCTCACGTCCTTCACCGCATCTTTATGATGGGCGGAACTCTTTACGGAAAGGTTTTTTATCTCCAGTACCTTCTCCTTCGGTTCTGCCGGCTTTTTCTCCACTTCGAAGTTCACCATACGGCCTACCATCATCTCGGAAAGCTCTTCTTTCGTGCTGTTTTTCACGTCCACTGTGCCGATGTACCGGCCTTTACGCAAAACAGAACACCTGTCAGCGACTTCCATGATCTCGTTCAGCTTATGGGTGATAAACAGGATGGACTTTCCCTCTGCCGCCAGATTCTTCATGATCTGCATGAGTTCATCGATCTCCTGGGGCGTAAGTACCGCGGTGGGCTCGTCAAAGATCAATATCTCATTGTCCCGGTACAGCATCTTCAGGATCTCTGTCCGCTGCTGCATGCCTACGGTAATATCCTCGATCAAAGCATCCGGATCCACCATCAGGCCGTACTTTTCACTGAGCTCTTTCACCTTTTTCCGGGCCGTGCTCTTCTTCAGGAAGCCAAAGGTCGTATCCTCATTGCCCAGGATGATATTGTCCAGCACACTGAAATTCTCCACCAGTTTGAAATGCTGATGGACCATGCCGATCCCCAGCGCTGTCGCGTCGTTGGGATCCGAGATCTTTACCGGCTTTCCATCCTTCAGAATCTCCCCGGAATCCGGGTCATACAGGCCGAACAGCACGCTCATCAAGGTAGATTTTCCGGCGCCGTTTTCTCCTAACAGCGCGTGGATCTCGCCTCTTTTCAGCTGGAGCGTGATATCATCGTTCGCCCTGTTCGTCCCGAAGGTCTTTGTGATGTGCCTCATTTCTATGACATAAGGCTGCTCGCTCATAAGAACTCTTCTCCTTCTTTGTTTCTTTTATATTTCTAAAAAGCTTATGTATTCTATTCCCCTCATCAGTCGGCTTCGCCGACAGCTTCCCCCCGGGGGGAAGCCAAGGCCTTCCCCTTCAGGGGAAGGTGGCTGCCCGAGGGGCAGACGGATGAGGTGAATAGCTACACTTGCCTTTTTCTTCCCTGTTTTAAAATGCCTGTTATCTAAAACAGGAGCTTTCCCGGGTCTCACGGGAAAAGCTCCTGTCTTCTGGAAAGGAAAAGACAGTTATCGTCTTTTCAATTCACTGATATTTAGTTTTCAAATAAAACCTTAACATGAGATCCGGACACAGCCTTATCCCAGAATGCCGCGGTATCGCAGCCTTCTACGTTATCATCAGGAACGACTTCGCCGCTCTTGACCTTATTGTAGATCGCTTCGTAATCAGCCTTGGTGAACTTCGTGAACTTAGAAGTATCGTACGGAAGGCCGGTAGCATCGTCAGCAGCGCCTAAGTTAGAGGCCTTGCCGCCCAGCTTGGCATCCCATTCATTGTTGTAAGCTTCGCCCAGAACCTTCTGTACAGAAACGCTCAGGCCCTTCATGGCAGAAGTGATGACGCGGTCAGACAGAGAAGACTGGTCGGTATCCACGCCGATGATCTTTCCGTCAGTGGTCTCTTTCGCAGCAGCGATCACACTCTGGATCATGGAGCCGCCGCAGGAGAAGATGACCTGAGTGCCGTCGTTATACCAGCTGCTCATCTGGGTAGCCAGCTCTGTGGAAGCAGAGAAGGTAGAGCCGTACTTGAAGCTGATCTTGATCTCAACATCGACGCCCATTTCGTCCGCAGCTGCCTTCGCACCCTGGACATAGCCATAAGCGAAACGGTTGCAGGCCGGGTTAGATCCGCCGCCGCCGAAGGTTCCGCCCAGCTTTGTATAGCCGTCTTTAACTGCAGCATAGCCAGCCAGGAAGCCTGACTCCTGCTCTTTATAAACGATAGCGGTAACATTGTTCAGAAGGTTGCCGTTACCGTCATCCAGTGCCCAGCCGTCCACGAACAGGAACTTCACATCCTTGCTCTCTAAAGCAACGGTTTTCATGGCCCCTGCCTGCAGGAAGCCGGGAGCGACTATAAACTTCGCACCGTTCTTGATAGCCTGACGCATGGCTGCTACACGGTCATTATCCGTGGCATCGGAACCATTGGCGGGCTGATAATAGTTATAAGTTTTCTTATTAGCTTCAGCGTAAGCCTTTGCGCCTTCATAGGTTCCCTGGTTGAAGCCGCCATCCATAAGCTGTCCCACATCTGTTACAACCGCGATCTCAGAAGTCTTGCTGGTTCCACAGCCCATCATCGTCACTGCGGATAAGACCATAAGAGATGCGAGTACTATGGAAAGTACTTTTTTCATGATAATTTCTCTCCTTAGAAAGGTAAAATATTAGGCATTTTCCATGCCGCACTTATTGTACTTCAAAGTAGGTCATTCGTCAATGTTTCTGTATAAAAAAGTAAGGAAAAAGAGGGGGACACCTCATCAGTCACGCTTTGCGTGACAGCTTCCCCTCAAGGGGAAGCCTGGGGTCCTTCATGCCTTCCCCTTGAGGGGAAGGTGCCCCTAAGGGGCGGATGAGGTGTCCTCTCTCAACCCTTCCTTCGTCATCACATAAACCCTGTCACAGACTTCACTCAGGTATTTCCTGTCATGAGAAATACTGATGATCGCTCCCGGGAAGTTCTTCAGGATCTTTCTCACTTCCGGCTGTGACAAGGGTGAAAAGTTTCTCGTAGGTTCATCCAATATAAGCACATCTGCCGGTGTCAGACTGATCTTTAAAAGAAACAGCTTCGCCTTCTGCCCGCCGGAAAGTTCACTGACCGGATGGAACATTTCATCGGCTGTATACTTCATGGATCCCAGATAAGTCCTGACCGCCGTCATTTCCTCCTTGCTTCCGGAGGGGGCCAGGAAATCCGCCGGCGTAGTATCTTCCGGCAGCAGCTCTTCATAATTCTGCGGCATATAGCAGGCCGTGATGTCTGTCCTTGCCAGCAGTTCTTCAGCGATCTTCCGGATGAGGGTAGTCTTGCCCACCCCGTTGGCCCCGATGATGCAGATCTTTTCCGGTCCCCGGACCCGCAGGAAAATGTTCTCTGCCAGCAGTTCACCCGAGGGCGTGTACAGGGCGGGGAGCTCATATTCCAGCACTGTCTTCCCCGAGGGCATGACCTTCTGCTGCTCGAACCGGATGGTGATGGCCTCTTCTATTTCCGGGATCTCCGTCATGTCCTGATGTTCCCGTTCATAGCGTTTTTCCATGGACTTGACGGCCTTCATCTTCTTTTTCAAAAGCCGCCCGCCGTGGGGATCCTGGCGGGATACGTTGTTCTGGTCGTGCTCCACGGCCTGCTGGATCCTCCGGAACTTTTCCAGCGCCTTTTTTTCTTCCCGGCGCTCGCTTAAGGCTTCCTGCTCCTGTTTTGCCAAGGCTTTTTCCCGCTCTTCTCTGAAGACCGTGAAAGGCACATTGGCTACGGTAGCACGGGGTACGGTCTTCCTCCGAAGCTGCTCCAGCAACACTACGCGGTTCGCCGTCCGCTCGATCAATGTCTCATCATGAGAGATAAACAGCACCGCGCCAGTGAAGTCCGCGATCATTTTCTCCAGCCACAGAAGGGTGTCGATGTCGATATCATTCGAAGGTTCATCCAAAAGCAGGATGTCCGGATTT
>CACZSO010000313.1 GCA_902783795.1 uncultured Eubacteriales bacterium | reverse complement strand
GACCACGCCCAGATCCCGGCCGAAGAACATGTAATTGATCACGCCGGTGATGCATAAGATCACCAGGATCCGTTCAAAGACCACTTTTCCTTTAGGCTTGGCCAGCCAGTAAAACACGCTGAACCACAAAAGGAAGAAGCCCGCCGCTACGCAGAAGGCGTTGACGATGTACCACAGGGGGCTGAAGTAGACCTTCAGATCCACAAATTCCTGGGGGGAAGCTGCGATATAGGCAGAGGGGATCAGCAGGCCGATAAATACGGTCAGGAAGACCCCGGCGATAATAAAGAGCTTCCGGTCGGGTTCGTAAGTCCTGGCAGCCCTCTTTTCCTGCCGTTTCTGCTTCTTTTCAGCCTTTTTGATGCTTTTGGCGGTTTCAGGTACAGGGGCCTTGGCCGCTGCTTTTTTTGCGGCTTTTTTCGCCTGCAGCCGGGGCATCAGAAGTTTCATGACGATGTTCTTTCCTAAGGAGAACACATTGTTCAGTGTCCAGTAGAACACCAGGCCGGCCGGAGAATTATATAAAAGGACCAGGAAAGCCACGGCGATACCGTAGATCTGGATCTTATTCTTCAGCGGGAAGCCTTTTAAGTAGATGGCGCTGGAGATAAAATTGATGAGCGTCATCACGATGGGCAGCAGGTTGATGGAAAGACCGCCGATAGTCAGCAGTCTGTCCGGAGATCCCAGGTCAGAGATCAGGCCGAAGGCCGTCCCCTGCAGCAGGTCCAGGTTCGAGAGAAACTGGTAGGCAGCCATAAAGAAGGGGATCTCCAGCAGGAGGGAGACAGATCCCTTCAGCGCATTGGCCGGTGAATAATCATTCTGCCGGTAATAAGTCTGCAGCATCATCATGCGCTCATTGCCGGAGAAGGTCTTTTTAATGTGCTTAATGCCTTTTGAAAGGGCATTCTCCTTATCCCGGGCCTGTTCCTGCATGGCATCGGCCCGCTTATAAAGGGGCAGGACTAAAAGGTTCATGCAGAGGCTCAGCACGATGATACAGAAGCCGGGATCCCAGATCAGCTCATAGGATACCTGGAAAATGACTTCAAAGATAAGTTTCAGGGGGCCTATAAATATGGAACCAAGAAGGGAAAAGAAGCTCATGCCTTTACCTCCTTCTGTGAAAGTTCATGGTATTTATCCATCAGGTAATCAGCGCAGCGGACAGCGCCTTCCCCGGCATATTTCCAGGTTTCTGCCTTTACTTCCCGCCGGCCTTCCTGGTATTTGGGATCTGTGATGCACTCATCGATCAGACTTTTAAGGTTTTCCATATTTTCCGGGGTGAGCTGTCTTCCCAGCCGCGGCAGAGCAGAAACGGTCCACAAAGGTTCTTCCAGCCACCAGGCATCATAAGGCGCCAGATCAAAATCCGGATCCGTGTAGATGACCGGTTTATCATAAATCAGGGTAAAATCGAAGATGACGCCGGAAAAGTCTGATACCAGGATATCAGAACGTCTCAGCACATCGAAATTATCATTGTCACGGTTCCATTCCAGCTGGTCAGAAGGCGGGTACTTTTCCATAAGCTGGTCCATCAGTTCCTTTTCCGCCGTGAATGACTGAGGATGGGGGCGTATGATCAGGTGATATCCGGTTTTTAAAAGGACGTCAATGATCTTTCCGCCATATACGTTAAACAAAGCACTGCTGCCCCAGGAAGGAGCTAAAAGCACCGTGCGTTCATGTTCCGGTGCCGGTCCTTCATTTAGAAGACGCTGTGCCATCACATCCATGTAAGGGATGCCGATGTGGACCAGTTCCTTTTCAGGAAGGGAACGAAGCTGTTCCAGGGCCCGGATATTGTCCTGCTGATACTGTCCGGAAGTCAGCACAGCATCGTAATAGTCGATGCCGAACATCCGGTACAGGATCACTTCACTGGCAGCGTGAGGAATATGGACATAGTAGGAGACTAAAGCTGAACGGCGCCACTGATAGACTTCCAGGCCGGGGGTCGTGGAAAGGACCAGGCAGGCATTCAGGTTATTCAGCCGCCCGAACATCTTATTTCCTTCCCCCAGATATTCGACTTTCAGGTCCTTAATGTCCGATGTAAAGGCCGGGTCATCTTCTGAACCGGTGAGATACAGAACCGGCATGCCCCGGGAAGAAAGCTCCCGGATCACCGGCTCAAAAATAGTCCAGTAACGTTTGTGGTCAGAAAAGACAGCGATGGGCACCTGGTCCTTATCAGCAGTGCCTTTAGCACCCAGACGGACCTTCAGCTTCATGGCATAGACACGGATAGAATAGACTGCCGCGCCGATAATGCCTAAAAGCACCGTAAACAGCATACTGCCGGTGCCGGGATCAATGTATAACAGAGGCAGGGAAGGCGCTGCTGTGCCTGCTGCCACATTATAAGTGAAGTGAGCTAAGATAGAGGGGATCAGGCTCCCTGTACGGATAAACAGGTAAGCAAAGAAAAGGCCGGCTGCAAAAGCTGCCGCAGTCTGCCAAAGGACATATTGCGGATCTTCGATGACAGTCAGGTTGAAAAGATGCATCAGTGCGAAGAATACCGCAGAAAAAAGCATCATTTTTCTGCGGGACATTTTATTAAAAAGGCTGATCAGCGCCCCGCGGAAGAAAAGCTCTTCTGACACAGCACTCAGCATAAGATAAGGCATGATCCATTCTCCAAATATATGAATATGACATGGCCGGTCAAAAAACCAGCCGGGCTATTATATCACGGGATACAGCGAAATGCAATGCAAGCCACTAAAAAGAAGCGACTTTTAAGAAATCTTAAGATTTTATAAGCTTGAAGTTATCACTAAAATCATTAACTCTTATACAGATCCACAGGAATATACATAGCCACATAACAGTATAGACAGAAATTTACCCGATCAGGTTGACGGATGATGAAATTTAAATATAATGGGATCAGGTTCAAATCTATGCTTTATGCTTGCATGAAAGCAGGGATCGACCTTGAGATCCGGCCGATCATCCTATATTTTTGAAACAGTGCTTTTCCCTTTGGCAAACATGGACCATCAGGAAAACACAGCTCCGGAAAGGGAAAACAGGAAGTGGGGCTGTGTTTGATTTGGTATAAAGTGGTCAGGACAGCGGGAAAACACAGCCCCGGAAAGAAAAAACAGGAAGCGGGGCCGTGTTTGAACCGGAAAAAGTGGTCAGGACAGCAGGAAAACACGGCCCCAGAAAGAGAAAACAGGAAATGGGGCTGTGCTTGATCCGAAAAAAGTGGTCTGGACATCGGGAAAACACAGCCCCGGAAAGGGAAAACAGGAAGCGGGGCCGTGTTTGAACCGGAAAAAGTGGTCAGGATATCGGGAAAACACGGCCCCAAAAAGAGAAAACAGGAAGCGGGGCCGTGTTTCTCTGGCACGGGTCTGAATCTACAGACAAATATGATCATATCAGAGAAACAGGAGTTGTATTTATGACATCGCAGCAGGAAGAATGGGCAGAAAGAAAAGATGAACTCAAAAAAACATTGATCAGCCTGGGCCTTCCCGGAGAACTGGGAGATGCCCTCGCAAAGATGCTGAAAAGCCCGAAAGCTATCCAGCGGATGACAGCGTATCTTAACTATGAGAAGCCGAAAAAAGCGGAAGTGGTGGTGGATGAAGCCCTGGCCATCATGACGGAGATAGATCTCTGGAGACAGAAAAAACAAATGGAAGAGGCTAACGCCAGATATAACCAGATGCTGTATTACGGTTTTGATGATGACGAAGACTGAGTAAGGCCTCCGGAGACGGGAAAGCATCAAATTCCGGCAGAGCCGTGCAGGATCAGCGCTTATGATCAGCGGACAGCAAAATCAGAGAAGCAGACAAAAAAGCGGGAAGCACACCCGCGGATACAGAAAAAAGATCCCCCTGCCAAGCCGCACCGGCTGCCAGGGGGATCTGCTGCAAAAATCAGTATAAAGGATATTTTACGCAGAGTTCATCAACTTTGGAGAGGATATCGCCGCGGTACATGTCGAAATCGAAGACAGCTTTCAGGATAAGGTCGCCTACGATCTTCATTTCTTCTTCCTTGAAGCCGCGGGTGGTGACAGCAGGAGTACCTACACGGATGCCGCTGGTCTCGGAAGCGGGGCGGGTATCACCGGGGATGGAGTTTTTATTCACGGTGATATGGACGCGGTCTAACCGGTCTTCCAGCTCCTGGCCGCTGACATTGAGCTTTCTTAGATCACTCAGCATGAGTTGGTTGTCGGTACCGCCGCTGACCAGATCCAGGCCGCCGTCCATCAAGGTTTCGGCCAGGACCTTGGCATTCTTAACGATCTGCGCCTGATAATCCTTGAATTCGGGACGAAGAGCTTCTCCCAATGCCACGGCTTTGGCCGCGATGATGTGCATCAGCGGGCCGCCCTGGGTGCCGGGGAACATGGCCTTATCGATCTTCTTCGCGATCTCTTCGCTGTTCGTGAGGATGATGCCGCCACGAGGGCCGCGCATGGTCTTATGGGTGGTGGTAGTCACTACATCGGCATAGGGCAGCGGATTCGGATGTTCTCCGGCAGCCACCAGCCCTGCGATATGGGCCATATCCACCATGAGGTAAGCGCCCACACTTTTAGCGATCTCGGAGAATCTCTTAAAGTCGATGATCCTGGGATAAGCAGAAGCGCCGGCAATGATCATTTTGGGTTTGTGTTCTTCGGCGAGGCGCTGCACCTGGTCATAATCAATGAGGCCGGTCTCTTTATCCACGCCGTAGAAAACTGATTTATACATTTTGCCGGAGAAACTGGCCTTGCTTCCGTGGGTCAGATGGCCGCCCATGGAAAGATCCATTCCCAGGACGGTATCACCGGGCTTGCAGAGGGCCAGATAAACGCAGAAGTTCGCCTGTGAACCGGAATGGGCCTGCACATTGGCGAAGTTGGCGGAGAAGATCTCTTTTGCGCGTTCGATACAGATGCGCTCGGCGATGTCCACATACTCGCAGCCGCCGTAATAACGGTGTCCCGGATAACCCTCGGCGTATTTGTTTGTCAGCACGCTGCCCATGGTGGCCATGACTTCAGGGCTGACGATATTTTCAGAAGCAATGAGCTCCAGGTTATTCTGCTGGCGTCTTAACTCCAGGGTGAGCACCCGGGCTATTTCGGGGTCTTTCTGTTCTACAATATTAATGTTTTCGTATAACATGCGTTACCTCATTTCCGGCCGCGGATTATTTTCTGTACGGCTCCTGATGTAATATTCTATCATAAAACCCTTAAGAAAAACAGTATTTCTTCCCGATCCATGAATATTTATCAGTATTTCATAAATTTTGTATGCTGTAATGCATATCCTTATTAAGATTGTACTATGAGAGGCCCCGGGCGTCCGTCCGGGACATACCGGGATCCCAGTCAAAGATGCTTCCCGGGAAAGCGGAGGGGCTGGTGCCGGTATATTGGCGGAAAAGCCGGGAGAAATATAAGGGATCGGAAAAACCGGCACTTTCGGCGATCTCACGTACAGAGACCTGTTTTCCACCCTGACGGAGCAGGGTCTTAGCATATTCGATCTTCATGTGATTGAAGTAGGAGAGCGGCGGCTGTCCGGTTACTGCTTTAAACAGTTTCCGGAAATGACTGGGGGAATACCCCGTGGCTTCCACGGCTGCTGCCAGATCAAAATGAGGATCTGTCAGGTGGTCCATCAACAGCTGCTGAAAACTCTCCACAGACATGCTGCGGGTCTTCTTTACCTGGCTGTAACCTGTGAGGAGATTGCTTAAGGCCGTCATGATCGCATCCACGATCCCTTCCTTATTCGGCAGATTCTGGAGCTGGATATGAAAAGCCGCATCCAGCAGGAGGCGGAAAGAGCCGGAAGCATCATCCTGAAAATGCTGGACCATGTGCCCTTCCGGAGGAAGAAAATCGGCAGAAAAAATACTGATATCCGTAAAACCTGCCACCGAAGTCTTGCTGTGAGGAGTTTCCGGCGGGATGCAGAAAATGGTCCCTTCATTGTAAGGATAATCCACGCCGTCGATCCGGGCGGTCCCTGTCCCGTGAAGACAGTACAGGATCTCCCAGGTGGGATGGGAATGGATCGGAAAATCCTTGAATTCCCGGGGAGAAGCGCCTATGGTTCCGTGCATATATGCCTGCTTTCCCTGACCATATGCGGTCAGAAATTCATGATCATTTATATTAAAGCATAAATCAAAATGAGCGTTTTGTCCATATCTTTGCGCTTTTTTTCTATTTTATGCCCAGCGCCTGTTTTTTATAATATAATACAGGAAATTCTCTGGCTGAAAGAGTCCCTGGAACCTGGATCGTCAGGATCCATGATCAGGGAGCAAAAAAGCAGAGGCAAATAGTTTTACATATGAGAGGAGGAATGTACGCTTATGTATGATAAACATATTTTAAGCGACGCCGGCGCAAGAAGCGTGTGGGAGAACGGAAAAAAGTACGGTTACCAGTTTAACCTGACCATCAACTACTACCGCGGACTGCCGCTGTGCTGTGTGGATCAGATCACTATGGAGATCGATGGTGAGACCGTAGATCCGGATCAGATGTATGTACAGCACCGGGGACGGGAATATGCCTATTCCGAGATCTTGAGTGATGATTTTCCCACCGACTTCTACTGGCTCTTCGGTGAGTACCTGACTGTGGTCGTGAAAAACGGCAAGGGAATAGAGCAGGGGATCCATCATTGCAAGCTGACACTGGGCACCCGCCGCAGCTATACCCCGACCATGGTGTCTGTCTGTGAAAAAGACGTTACATTTGCGTAAAGGAGGCAGATATGAGTGCAAGTGATATCAAATTAGGTGTGTCCCTGTACAGTTATCAGGATAATTATTATTTTCACCGGCTGGATACCGAAGGCTGTATCGCCGCAGCCGCGGGTTCCGGAGCCACGGGCATAGAGATCTTCGCGGATACCATGATCCCGGAATGGCCCTATGTTTCGGATGCCTGGATCGATAAATGGAACGGCTGGCTCCAACGCTATGGTGTGGAAGCTGTCTGCCTGG
>CACZSO010000312.1 GCA_902783795.1 uncultured Eubacteriales bacterium | reverse complement strand
CTTGAAAGGCTGTTTAGGATCCGCTCTTAAAATGGCTTCGGAATGTGAAGATGAGGATGCGCTCACCATGGCGCGGAATATCCACGATGCCTTATGCAGACGCATCACATACAGCACGGAGGAGGGTAAGACAGACAGAGATACCACTGTAGGCGCATTGCTGGATGGACGGGCGGACTGCGATGGTTATTCGGATGCCTTCTATCTGGTGGGGACCCTGGCAGGCTTAAATATACGTTATCAGCGGGGAGAGGCAGTGGATGCAGCCTTCTATGATGAGGCAGGAACAGCTTTGCATATGTGGAATCTGATAGAACTGGAAGAAAGCTGGCGGATGATAGATGTTACCTGGGACGATGCAGGAGATGAGATCGTTTACACCTGGTTCAATATCGGGGCTGAAGAGGCTTCAAAGACCCATCGCTGGAATGAAGAAATGACAGTTAAATTAGCGAAATAAAAAGATACGGGGGCTGGACCAAAAAGGTCCGGCCCCCTGTTTTTTAATTTAACGATCAGACGTCAAATTCTTCGATCAGATCCATCATGCCGCGGATCTCTGCATGGCCGTCAGCCAGATAGAAGACGCCCATTTCCCATCCGTTTTTGTCATACATTTCCATGATGCCCGGAGAAGCTTCACGGACTGCCTGAAGAACAGCATCATCCTTAACGATGGTGGCTTTGCCGTCGTAACGCATAAAGCCGCCATCCTTCATGGCCAGAACTTCTACCTTCGGATTAGCTTCCAGCTGCTTGAACACATTCTTGAATGTGCCGCAGCCGAAATACAGGACACCGTTATACAACAGCTTAAAGCCAAAAGGACGGCCTTTAGGCTGGTCACCGTCGGTGGTCAGGAAATAAAAGACTTTTGCCTCGTTAAGATAATCTAATACTTTTTCAACATTCGACATATCAAAAAACCTCCTATGATAAATCTTTAGTTTATTATAATCTTTTTTTGCCGATCATACAAGTAGGTATTTTAGTATAGGGGACACCTCATCAGTCAGCCTTTCGGCTGACAGCTTCCCCTCAAGGGGAAGCCCTTAATAGCCTTCCCCTTGAGGGGAAGGTGGCCCGAAGGGCCGGATGAGGTGTCTTTATATTCCTCAAAATATGTGATATAATAACTCCATACAGGGCGGGTTACCTGGGTTAAGGAGGTTAGTTATGTACAGAAACAAAGTAACAGACTTTATTTGTGCGGAGAATGATCCGGTAGTGGCTACCACGTATGGAAAGATCCGTGGCTACAGAGAGAATGAGCTTTACAGTTTTCGTGGCATTACATATGCTAAGGCGGAGCGTTTTATGCCTCCGTCAAAGCCGGATAACTGGGAGGGCATTATCGATACACAGGACTATGGATTCGTCTGCCCGCAGCTTCCGGATAAGGAAGTGCAGGGAAATCTGGCCTTCCCGAAACGGTACTGGCTGGAGCGGGAGGATTGTCAGACGCTGAATATCTGGACCAAAACATTGGATCCTGAAAAGAAGCAGCCCGTGATGATCTGGCTGCATGGCGGCGGTTTTTCCAAAGGCTCTGTCATGGAGCTGGAGTGTTATGAAGGAGAGAATCTGGCGCGGTATGGCGAGGTGGTCTCTGTTTCCATCAGCCACCGGCTGAACATCTTCGGCTTCCTGGATCTGTCGGAATATGGGGCGGAATATGAGCTTTCCGGCAATGTGGGCATGGAAGATATCGTAGCTGCCCTGGAATGGATCAGGGATAATATTGCCCTGTTTGGCGGTGATCCTGAAAATGTGACGGTCTTTGGAGAGTCAGGCGGCGGCGGAAAAGTGGCGGCTCTTCTGCAGATGGCGGACGCCGACGGGCTGTATCACCGGGCTGTCATCGAGAGCGGCATTCTGCCCGGAGTCCAGAAGACTCCGGAGGAAGCGAAAAAAGATGCTAAAGCACTGGCTGAAAAGTATGTGGAAGCTGCCGGCGGATTGACTCATCTTCGGACCATGCCCTGGCAGGAGCTTTTGAAACTCATGGAGCAGGTGAGTGAAAGCGCCTTCATGTCCTGGGGACCTACGCCTATGACCGGCACCTATACCGGTGACTTCAGAACGGCCGGATTCCGGAAGGAAACGCTTAACATCCCGGTCATCTGCGGCAGTGTGTTTATGGAACTGAATCCCCGGTCGGCGAGCCTTAAGCCGCGGGTATCTCTCACAGCCGGGGAGCGCAGAGAAGCAGTGGCAAAAGCCTATGGGGAAGATCATGCGGATGAAGTGATCACAGCCTTTAAAAAGGCCTATCCTGAATTCAATGTCTATTATGCCTCGGAAGCTGACTGCATGGTTCGTGTCCCTACGAAAGAATTCTGTGTTAAAAGGACGGAAGCTGGCGGAAAGGTATGGAATTATCTCTTTGCCCATGAAAGTGATTATAAAGGCGGGATCCTGTCTACTCACGCCGATGAACTGGCTTTCATCTTCCATAACGTGGATTACTTAGGCTGTCAGATGAATCATGACCCGGAGCATTCTGCCTTGTGGATGCAGGACCTGATCTTTAAGGCCTGGGTGAGTTTTGCTAAAAACGGAGATCCAAATTATGAAGGACTGCCCTTGTGGAAGCCGCTTTCAGAGAATGACGCGGAGTGCTTCATCTTTTCTAAATCCCCGCGCTGTGTCCCAGACCATGACAAAGAATTCATGGAGTGTCTGCTGAAGTATTCGCGCTATTCGAAGCCTATGTTCTACAGAGAAAGGGCTAAGGGCACGGAGCAGGAAGAAAGGATCCGCCGCTACGAAGAAAGTTATGACATGCTGGACCGGCTGACAGCCCAGCTGGATGATATATTGAGACTTTTTAAGGAATCAGAAGGCAGGCTTAAAGAACTGGATGAATACTATACCGGACCTTTATGGCGCCAGGATTTCGAGGATGATGAAGCAGGCCTTCTGCCGAAAGGATTAAAGCGCGGCATCTTATCTGAAGATAGTATCTATAATCTTCTGGAACGGGTCAATGAGCTGAAAAACAGCATGAAAGAGATGTAAAGTCTCAAAAGGTAAAAAAGAGGACAGATTTTTATCTATCCGGTCAGCCGGAAATAGCTTATAATAACTTTAAGATCGGCAGGTATGTGCAGATCATAACCTGCTGAAGGAACGGAACATTTAAGAAAATATCGGCAGGACCCGATATACGTCAGCTTTTTGAAAAGGAGTTTTTATGATCAAACAGTTTTCTTACGGTCCCGACCTGAATATCGTCCAGACAAAAGCCGGTAAAGTGCGTGGATTCAAGCTGGAAAGCACCTACGTATTCCAGGGAATGAAATACGGCGATGCGAAGCGTTTCATGCCGCCCACACCGGTAGAACCCTGGGAAGGTGTGCAGGATGCTATTGCCTACGGCTACACCGCACCCTCCATGGGCTTCAATGCCCTGGGCAAGAATGAACTGACAGTGACGCACCGGTTCTGGCCGGAAAGCGAAGACTGCCTGAACTTAAACGTCTGGACCCAGTCTCTGGATCCCAAGGCGAAAAAACCGGTCATGGTCTGGCTGCACGGCGGTGCCATGAGTGGAGGTTCCTCTGTAGAAATGGTGGTCTATGATGGCACAAATCTAAGTATGTACGGCGATTGTGTGGTGGTCTCCATGAACCATCGTCTGAACATGCTGGGCTATTTTGACCTGTCTTCCTTCGGAGAAAGATTTAAAAATTCCGGCAATGCCGGTATCGAAGACCTGGTACTGGGCCTTCAGTGGATCCACGACAATATTGAAGCTTTCGGCGGTGATCCGGAGAATGTGACCATCTTCGGCCAGTCGGGCGTCGGCATTAAGGTGGCGGTCCTGTTAGCCACTCCGGCAGCGGACGGGCTGTTCCAGAAGGGTATCATGATGAGCGGCGGTGCCGGCAGAGGCGAAAGAAGAGGCTACAGGCCGGATAGGGAGATCGCGGAGCTTTTGATCCAGGAACTGGGCGGAACTGATGTTTCTGTGCTGGAAACGACGCCGCTGGATAAGCTTTTTGAAGCCTACGGGAATATTTCCGATGAGATTTTTGACCGGGGCTGGTTCTTCATGTGGATGCCGGTACCGAATGATTACTATAAGGGGGAAGCGATTCCCAACGGTGGCTTTACCGAGAACGGCCAGAAGGTCAAACTGATCATCGGCTCCACCACCGGTGAATTCATGGCAGGAAGAGCCATTCCCAACATGGACGATATTCCGGAAGAGGAGCGCAGGGCGTTGATCTTAAAGAATTTCGAAGGTAAGGACGAGGCAGCGGTAGATAAAGCTATCGCTCTCTTCAAAGAGGCTTATCCCGGAAAGAATGAACTGATCCTGAATATCATGGACGACCGCTCCGGCCTGTTAGAGTATTGTGATCTAAGAGCTGATACCTGCAGCGCTGAGACCTATAATTATCTCTTCGATTACCGTTTCAAAGGCTACAACGGCGGTGCCCCGGCCTGGCATTGTGCGGATATCCCCTATGCCTTCCACAACATCGACCTGGTACCGGTAACGAATGGTGATCTGGGCAGTGAGAAAGTGCAGGATGCCCTCTTTGGCGCCTTTAAGCAGTTTGCCCATACCGGTGATCCGAATGGCCCGGGCCTTCCTGAATGGCCGGTCTATAAGTCAGATACCAGAGCCACCATGTTCTTCGATGTTGAGAGCAAGGCCCGTTATGATGTGGACCGCGAACTTCTGAAGGCATATGCCGATATAGCCATCAATCCCTTTGCCGGCGGCCATTACAGAAGAAGAAATAAGAAATAACTGAAAAACACAAAAAACGTGCCGCAGCATTCTGCTGCGGCACTCTTTTTATCTCACATCTTATTCAGACCGCGTCTTCAGGATGAAGTTTGAGATAATACAGGATCGTATAACGTTCTGTTCCCTCTCTTTTTTCCATCACGAGCAGCCGTGTCCCATCAGGGGCAGAAGAACCGTTGACCAGATAATAGGCAGGATCAAAAGCAGTAAACTCCTGGGCTCTCAGCTCGTCCCAGTTAAGATCATAGATCACGTCAGGGGCATTTTCATCGTCTGAACCGTTTTTTATGATGGTATAGAAGAACGTCCGGCCAGAACCGATAGAAGCGTTGAAAAGATCATTGGCGGCCAGAAGGAGCTTCCCGGTCTCGATATTTGCGATACAGCGGGTCATGCTGAAGTTTTCGTAGTAAAAACAGCCTTCTCTGACCAGGAAGTGGCTGACGGGCATCTGAAGCTCTATGGATGCATCCTCGCCGCCCTGGAGCTCAGAGGCGGCTTCATTGACGATGGAAGTAATATCGGTCTCTGAGAGCTTTTGATAAGAGAGATCAAAGGTATCCAGAAGCAGTTTTTTACCTGCTTTTTCAAACAGGATCCGCAGCTGATAAAGCTTTTCTCCGTCGGAGCAAAGCCCTCTTATGGATTCTCCTATCTCCTGCTGATCCAGGGTATACGTCATGATCTCTTTCATGGTCTCAGCAGCGGGATCGAATTCCAGCACTCGGTCTGTCAGTATTTCCTGCTGGTCATGCCAGGCCATCACGATCTTATCTTTTGCCGGGGTCATGACAGCATAGGGTGACATGCCGTTATCGATGGGATAGGGAGTCAATGTCTGGTTTGTAAGATCTGCTTTGACCAGGACCAGGGGATCCGGATCATTGTCCATGATATTTCCGGTCATAACCAGGAGATAAATACAGCCGTCCATTTCGCATCTGGCATAAGTCGCTTCATAGGCCACATCTTTCATTTCACCGATGACCCTGTCTTTTCCTGTATCCGGGTCATACAGATGATATTCTGTAATAGAAGGATCCCCCTTTTCCGGCAGGGCAGGATAGAAGATGCCGGCTTCTGTGACCGTTGCCACGCCCTTCAGATGGATCTCACCCAGTTTTTTATTCATTTCATCATAGATGGTGACAGTATCATTTTTCTGGACTTCCGTGTCGTCTGTGATGACTGAGGAGATATCTGCAGGATCAGAATCTGTGGATATATCTGAGTCAGGTTCTGGCTGCTTTTCAGAGGCCTTTTCTGACGATGCTTTTTCTGTGGGTTTTTCTGTGGCAGCAGGCGCTGCTGTCTGACTGCAGCAGGTGCAGAGGATCAGTGCCAATAAGATTGCCGTGGTTTTTATGATCTTTTTCATGATCGCCTCCATAGGATCGTACTGTTTATTTTTCAGATAAAGGAAAGAAAGGACTTTCCAAAGGACCGTTTTCTGCACACTGGAAGAAAGCTTTAGTAAAGCGCCGGCAGTGTTTTTACCGGGAGCAGAAAAGGTAGGAATAAAACAAAGCTTTGTCACTTGCCTATAAAGACCGAGGCCTTTTGGGGGAGGTTACAGAAAAAGCTGAAAATGATAAAGACAAAAAACACTGCCCGATGTTTTATCGGGCAGTGCAGAGTTTTGTATGTGCTGCTGTACAGCTTTTTTATTCGCCGGGTATCTCGCTGCAGCGGATCAGGATCTTCGGATACTTGCCGGATACCTGGGTCGCGAAAGCTTCTTCTGCATCATCGATGTCAAAGATCTTATTCGTGAAATCCTTCAGCTGGAAACGGGGCAGGATCTGCAGTGCACGCGGGAAAGCGTAGGGTGCTACGTAAAGACCGGTGATGGTCAGCTCATTGAAATAGCAATATTTATACAGATTCAGCGGCATTTCATAAGTGTTGGGATACATGGCCGCGTAAATGAGCTTTCCGCCTCTGGCAGTGATGCCCGGCAGTGCGGTCACAGCACTTACGGCACCGGAGCAGTCGATGACGATGTCATAGCCCAGTCCGTCTGTCAGCTTCATGGCTTCTTCCGTCACATCCTGCGAAATAGGGTCAATGACGTGGACAGCACCGAATTTCTTCGCCAGTTCACGCCGGTCTTCAATGGGCTCGATCAGGGTAATGTCCGTACCGCCGTACATATTGATGGCCTGGAGGGCCAGAAGACCGATGGGGCCGCCGCCGCAGATAGCGATCCTGTCACCGAACTTCGCCTGTGCCTTATCCATGATACGGGTGGCGATGGAGACAGGCTCCAGAAGGCAGCCTTCCTTCAGGCTGATATTGTCCGGGAGCTTATACACCTGGGACTCGTGCCAGACGATGGTTTCGCTCATACCGGGATTATTTGACTCGTCCGCATGCAGACAGAACTGCTCCTGGCCGTTCCGGCAGTAGTAGCAGGTGCCGCAGAAATGCAGGAAGTTGCCGGCCACGCGGTCGCCCACTTTCAGGCCTTTCTTTGTAGCTTTGGGACCGACTTCCACGATCACGCCACTGACTTCATGGCCTAAGCCGAAGGGCGGCTCCCAGCCGAAAATACCTTCTACCAGATGGGGGTCTGAGCCGCAGATGGCGCAGTAAGCCACCTTAATACGGACATCTTCCGGCCCTAAAGGCTGCTCGGGAATATCACAGACCTGCACACGTCCCCGGGTCTCCGGATTCGGATCACGCAGACTGCCGATCTTAACTACTGTTACAGATTTCATAAAAGTTCCTCCTGATACAAAATGTTGTATGTGGTCTGTAGTGTTCAGTCACTTTTATTATACATAATACCACAGTATTTGACAACAGGAGAGTCTTTTAATTCTTACCGGATCTCGATCTCGATATCCCCTGTGGAGGTAGTGATCTCACAGGTGCCGCCGGTGGTGGTCTTAGGAACATTGACTTTTCCGGTGCTTGTATGAGTAAAGAAGATCTTATCAGACTTCAGATTTCCCCGGACATCGCCGGT
>CACZSO010000311.1 GCA_902783795.1 uncultured Eubacteriales bacterium | reverse complement strand
GCCTTACTCTCGGCGGCGGTCAGATCCAACTCATCCATATCGACCTGAACACTGATATGATGCTTAGCCTCCGAAAGTTTGGACAATGCACATACCGTCTCTACTCCCACGGTCATGGGGAACATATCCACGGGCTGTACTTTTTCCAGCTGGTATCCTTCTTCGCGGAGAATTTTCAGATCTCTGGCCAGGGTCGCGGAATCGCAGGAAACATAGACGATCCTGCCGGGTGCCATGGCTGTCACTGTCTTTAAGACTTCCGGATCGCAGCCCTTCCTGGGCGGATCCATGACGATGACATCGATCTTTTCTTCCGGGTGTTCTTTGTACCAGGCGGGCAATATTTCTTCAGCTTTTCCTGTGTAAAAATCCACATTGCAAAGGCCGTTCAATGCTGCGTTTCTTTTTGCGTCTTCGATAGCCTGGGGCACGATCTCCACGCCGTAGACATGCTTCGCTTTTCCTGCCAGGAAAAGTGAAATGGTGCCGATGCCGCAGTATAGATCAAATACGGTCTCATTTCCGCAAAGTCCTGCATATTCCAGGGCTGTCTGATACAGGACCTGTGTCTGTTCAGGATTTACCTGGAAGAAGGAATTAGCTGATATTTCAAAAAGGACATCCCCGATATAGTCTTTGATGACCCCGGGACCATACAGAGGTACCGTCTTAGATCCCAGGATGGTATTACCGCGTTTTGTATTCGTATTAAGACACAGGGTCGTAAAGCCATCGATAGTCTTAAGAGAATCCACCAGGGAATCAGCGGCGGGGATCTTTTCTCCGTTTGCGATGAGGCAGACCATGATCTCCCCGGTCCTGAAGCCTTTCCTTATCAGCACATGGCGGATCAGTCCACGGCCCGAGGCCTCATCGTAAGGTCTCACCTTATGGTCCTTCATCCACTCCTTCACCAGCCGGACGATGTCCCCGGCTTCCGGGAAGGTGATCAGGCAGTTTTCCTGGGGGATGATACTGTGGGTCCGGCGGGCATAGAAGCCGGCAATGATCTTTCCCTCTTTATCTGTTCCGAAGGGGATCTGGGCTTTATTTCTGTACCGGAAGGGTTCCTCCATGCCCAGGCATTTCAGCACTTCCGGTGCTTCAAAGCCGCCGATCCTCATCAGGTTCTGCCGGACTTTTTCGGTCTTGAAATCCAGCTGGGCCTGGTAGGTCATCTGCTGGATCTGGCAGCCGCCGCAGGACCGGGAGATCCTGCAGGGAGCTTCTGTCCTGTAAGGTGATGTTTCCTTCAGTTCTTCCAGTCTGGCATAGCCATAGTTCTTCTTCAGTTTCGTCACCCGGCACAGGGCTGTATCCCCGATACAGGTATCTTTGATGAAAAAGGGAAAAGCACCGGCCTTGCCGATGCCTTCTCCTTCTGCTGTCATATCAGTGATCTCTGTGATGAACAGTTCGTTTTTCTCCATAAAACAGTCCTGTAAGGCCTGAAACGGCCTGTTTTCAGTCTTTTGAGGTCTTCCGGATATTGACGCCCAGGAATTTGTTCATCCCCAGGAAATCCGTAGAATTTGTCTTCTCAAACTCCTCCATGAAAATATCCAGTTTCGCATCCATATCGTCCGCCCGTGACAGGGCTTCCGCTTCTATCAAAGACGGCTTTTTCGGGGAGCCGAATTCCAGCTCTCCATGATGGGCCAGGATGCAGTGCAAAAGCTCTGTCTCCAGTCTTTTCGGGAAACCTTCGATGCCGCGGATCTTCTCCTTCAGCATTTCGTACCCGATAACGATATGCCCTAAAAGCTGTCCTTCATCGGTGTAATCATTCTCAGGGAAAGCAGATAATTCCCGGGTCTTTCCGATGTCATGGCAGATAGCGGCTGTGAGGAGAAGGTCCCGGTTGATGACAGGATACTGAAGCGACAGGAAGTAACAAAGCTGGGTGACCCTCAAGGTATGCTGCAGCAGACCGCCCATAAAGCTGTGGTGCACCGACTTCGCCGCAGAATGCATCTTCCAGGAAGCTGCAAAGGCTTCGTCGTCAAAGAAGGACTTCAGCAGCTGGTTTAAATAAGGGTTCTGGACTTTGTCGATGTAGCGCCTCAGTTCAGAAAACATCTCCTCCACCCCAAACTGAGACACCGGTATATAATCCTTCTGGTCATATTCCCCGGCATCTGCACGGCGGATCCGGCGGATATTCAGCTGAAGTCCCCCGTTATAATTCTGCACATCGGCTTCCAGGCGGATATAGTCCATGGCTTCAAAATGTTCGATGCTGTTGGAAAGATCCCACACTTTTCCGTCGATGATCCCTGTTTTATCCTGCAGTTTCAGGGAGTAGTAAGTCTTTCCTGCCTTTGTGGTCCCGTTCACCTTCTGTTTGCACAGATAGATCTGACAGATATGCTGGCCTTCCCGAAGGTCCTGAATGTAGATCATGATTCTTCCTCGTTTCCAAATGGTATATAATCTAAAGTCAGCGGCTCCCGGCCGTGACCCTGATAGTCAATGGTTCATATCCCGCGGCAGAACGGCGTTCCACCACCACATCGATCTCCTGGCCCGGGCTCAGGTCCTGGTCTATCCGGATCTGCAGCACGTGGCTCCCGCTCACCCTCTGGTCATTAATGGAGATCAGCCGGTCCCCGGTCTGAAGACCGGCGGTAAAAGCCGGGCTGTTTTCCTCCACGCTGCTGATATAGAAACCTTCCTCCATGCCATTGACCACTGCATCATAGGCAGTGACCTGGGTGCAGCGGATGCCAAGATAAGCCGTATCTGTTCCTGACATGGCATCCTCGATCAGATACTTCAATGGGCTGATGCCGCAGGCCGCTGCCTGGTTCGTCCCTTCCACATTTGTGTAGTCTGAGACCCAGCCCACGATCTTTCCTTCTTCTGTAAACAGGATGGCAGAACCGCCGCTGATGCGGGTCATATCTGTGTAGATCAGCTGTTTATAGCCATCGGTTTCCGGAATATCGTCCACGATGTTCGTGATCATGCCGCGCACGGTCTCTCCCGTGATCTTATGGGGCGCCCCGGTCATATAGATCTGAGTCAGGGATTTCAGCTGGAAAGAATTCCCCAGAGGAATAACCGCGGCATCTCCCGGATCCGGACTCATCGGGAATCTCACCACACAAAGATGAGTCCTGTCATCCCTGCCCTGCAACATGCCGTAGATCACGTAGCCATTCATGGCCACACTCAGCTTATCCCCTTCCCGGATGTTCATGCTGTCAGTCAGCACAAAGAAATCCTGGTCAGTCTCGCCGATGATGGCACCGAAGGCTTCCGTCTGAGATAAGCGTTCATCATCAAACCAGTCCGTTCCCTGATTCCGGGTGATCCGGATATTGACGATGCCGTTCATGATCTTCTTATAGACATCCTGGGGCGAGGGTTCCTGTTCTTCCTGACTGGTCTCTGTTTCCGGTGTCGAAACAGCCGGATCTGAGCTGTTATCTGCACCGCCGGTTGTGGCAGTTTCTTCCCTTGAAGCAGACTCTGCGGTGGCTTCTGTGCTGTCATCTGCATAAGACGCCGATGCATCGGCCGTACTCCTGTCAATGTCTTTTGTCTCGCTTTGAGAGGGCCGGCTCTCCTCATCTCCCTGCCGCCCGGGCGTTTCCGATGTCTGGGCAGGGACCCTGCTTTCCGAAGCGGCCGTATCCTGAGAAGCTTCCGTGGTATCATCCCGGATGATGATGATCTGCTGGGATGGCTGAGTCTCTGTCCTTCCTTCCAGCAGGTCCTGGGAAGCAAAAAAAGCCAGGGCTGCGCCTATGCCGAACAGAACACCCAGTCCCAGGGCTCCTGCCACATTTTTCAATATTCGTTTAACGTTATTGCGGGGAACGATCTTCTCTTTGATAAAGCTTCGCTCCTGCTCATTGTTATTTTCACTCATATGTGAAGTATACGGGATTTTTGAGAAAAAGTAAAGATGAACGTCTATAAAACATAGGGTAAAATACCTTTTGACCTCTACTTCATTTTATTGTATACTAAAGCCACTATGAATGAAAAAGTATTGCAGACACTTGAATATTATAAGATAACCGCTGTCCTTTCAGAAAAATGCCAGACTCCTTTGGGCCGGGAAGAAGCTGATGCCCTTAAGCCCATGGATGATCTTTTCGATATCGAAAAGGCCCAGAAAGAAACAGAGGATGCCCTGACGCGGCTCTATAAATACGGTAATGTTTCCTGTTCCGGAGCCCGGGACATCCGCGAGTCTCTCCTGCGGCTTAAGATCGAGGCAAATCTGGGCATGGTAGAGCTCTTAAACATAAGCATGCTGCTGAGGACCGCCCTGAGAGTCAAGGCCTATGGAGATAAAAAAGAGGACGATGAAACGGAGGAAAAGCCGTTAGATGCTTATTTCCGCAGCCTTTCACCCATCCAGAGCCTGCAGCGTGAGATCGACCGCTGCATCCTGTCGGAAGAAGAGATGGCGGATGACGCCAGCCCGGCGCTTCGTTCTGTCCGGCGGAAACTGCAGTCTGCTTCTGCCAGGATCCATAATGAGCTGAACTCCCTGCTGTTAGCCAACAGTGCCTATTTACGGGAAAATGTAGTCACTATGCGAAACGGCCGCTACTGCATCCCGGTCAAGACAGAGCACCGGTCCCAGGTGGCTGGTCTGATCCATGATGAAAGCGGTTCGGGAAGCACCGTTTTTATCGAGCCCATGGCCATCGTCCGGCTGAACAACGAGATTCGGGAACTGGAGATCGCAGAGCAGAAAGAGATCGAGATCATCCTGGCCAAGTTAAGCGCCCAGGCCGGTGACCATATCCCGGAACTGGAGGCAGATCTTAAGATCCTCTCCCATCTGGACTTTGTTTTCGCAAAGGCTTCTTTTGCCCGGGACATGAATGCCACCCGGCCGGTGTTTAATGACCGGCGCTACATAGAACTTAAAAAAGCGCGCCATCCGCTGCTGGATAAGAAGATCGTTGTTCCTATCGATATTTATTTAGGCGGGGATTTCCACCAGCTCATCGTCACCGGACCGAATACCGGCGGTAAGACGGTCTCTCTGAAGACCGTGGGACTCCTTACCCTGATGGGCCAGTCCGGACTTCATATTCCGGCTTCTGAAAACTCTTCCTTAAGTCTTTTTACGGAGGTCTACGCTGATATCGGCGATGAGCAGTCCATTGAGCAGAGTCTTTCCACCTTCTCTTCTCACATGAAGAATATCATTGAGATCCTGGATAAAGCTGATGCTGACAGCCTGGTGCTTTTGGATGAGCTCTGCGCCGGTACAGATCCTTCAGAAGGCGCTGCCCTGGCCATAGCCATTTTGAATTTCCTGCACCGGATGCAGATCCGCACCATGGCCACCACCCATTATTCAGAGCTTAAGCTCTTCGCTTTGTCCACAGAGAAAGTGGAAAACGCTTCCTGTGAATTCGATGTAGCCACCCTCTCCCCCACTTACCGGCTCCTGATCGGTATTCCGGGGAAGTCGAATGCCTTTGCTATTTCAGAAAAACTGGGCCTGCCCGGCTTTATCATCGATGAAGCCCGGGAACAGCTGGATGATGATTCGGAGCGCTTTGAAGACGTGATCCGTGATCTGAATGATTCCCGCAAGACCATGGAGACTGAGAAAGAAAGAATAGAAGAACTGAAGCAGGAAGCCGGGCGGCTTAAGGATGATCTGGACCGCCAGAATGAGAAACTGGCTGTACAGAAAGAACGGATCCTGCAGGAGGCCCGGGAAGAAGCGCGGAAGATCCTGTTCGATGCCAAGAGCCAGGTAGATGCTGCTATCCGTGCAGCGAATAAAGCAGGACGGGCGGATGTGAAGGAGCTGGAGCAGATCCGGACTAAGACCCGGGAACTCCTGGATCAGAACAGTGCCTCTGACACACGGACAGCCAGAAAGTCCCAGACTAAGAGCTCGGACCTTCACATCGGCGACGGCGTCATGGTGCTCTCCATGGGCATCAAAGGCACCGTATCCACCTTGCCGGATAAGAACGGAAACCTTTTCGTACAGATGGGGATCCTGCGTTCCCAGGTCCATGTGTCCGATGTGCAGCCCTTAAATGAGCCTACAGTCTCTGTCAGCGGCCGCAGCGTTTCCACGCAAAAGGGCAATGCGGCTATCGGGGCTTCCAAGGCTGCTACCATCTCGCCGGAGATCAACCTCATAGGCAAGACCGTGGATGAGGCCATGCCGGATCTGGAGAAATACCTGGACGATGCCTATCTTTCCCATATCCCGCAGGTACGCATCGTTCACGGCCGGGGCACCGGCGCTTTACGAAATGCCGTGCACCAGCTTTTAAAACGGACAAAATACATTAAAGAGTTCCATCTGGGCGCCTTTGGCGAAGGCGACAGCGGTGTGACTATCGCTGTATTCAAATAAAGGAGGTCTTCTATGGCAGAAAAGCATAAAGTACTGATCGTGGACGATGACGAAAACATTGCCGAGCTCATCTCTTTATACCTGATCAAAGAATGCTACGAGACCCGGATCGAGCATGACGGGGAAAGTGCCTTAAGAGCCTTTTCGGAGTTTAAACCAGACATTATCATCCTGGACCTGATGCTCCCGGGCATCGATGGATACCAGGTCTGCCGTGAAGTCCGCAAGACTTCCCAGTGCCCGGTCATCATGCTCTCGGCAAAGGGTGAAGTGTTTGATAAGGTCCTGGGCCTGGAGCTTGGCGCCGATGATTACATGATCAAACCTTTCGACTCGAAAGAACTGGTAG
>CACZSO010000310.1 GCA_902783795.1 uncultured Eubacteriales bacterium | reverse complement strand
CGCTGTCTTCGGTACAATGATAAGACACAGTGAAAACCCCAATAATAAACTTAAAAAACAAGTCTTATTTTCATAATCGAGTATTCCTTATTATGTAAATTGACAAGGGGAAGGCTTAGATTCGTCTTAGCCGGATGGCCATGTATTGTGTGCCGGGAAGGGGTATCTTGAAGTAAGGGCCTTTAAAAGTGCCCGGCAGTTTTTCAATAGTCATGTTCCAGGTATCGATGACTTCCGCTTCAAACTCTGCATCTTCCGGGAAGTAATAGAACTCTCTGAAAGAAGGACGGAAGAAGCCATAATAGAACAGATAACAGCTATATTCCGACGCTTTTTCATGCTGCTCTTCTTCCGGTACGGCCACGCTGTCATCCCAGCTTAGATCCACTTTTTTCAGACCGCAGCCTGGGGTCTCTTCCATGATCTTTGTAAGAAAACGGATGCGTTTCTGAGAGGTGCCTTTTAATACACCGCCATGAGACCACCACAGGATCCTGTCATCGGAAAGATACGTCTCCCCGTGACCGGCGTAACCGCCGTGGACCGCTGCTTCCCAGAAACGTCTTACCAGCTCCTCACCGGTAATATTGCCCCATCCATGCTGGATATTACCCTCATAGGCGATCTCATCCATAATGATGGGTTTCTGATAGGCCTGCCTGTACTCATCCACCAGCTCTGTGGTCTTATAAAGATCGATCCGCTGGGCACAGACGTGGGTGATCCAGGGACGGGTCTGATCATAAAATTTCGTACAGTTGTGGATGTTCCGAAGATGATCATAAGGATCATTTGACATGATGACCGCGGCAAAATCTTCCCAGTCTTCCACGGATTTCTGCGGCATCAGATCCCATTCATTGGCGAAGGACCACCACACATTCCGGTAGGCGGCAAAACGGGCTGCCGCATATTTGAGATAGAAAACATCTTCCTCATGGTTCATGAGAGAGAAGCCCCAGCGGTCATAGGGATGCATAAGGATCAGATCCGCTTCGATCCCCAGCTTCTGAAGCGCCAGGATACTCTCTTCCACATGACGGAAATGTTTTACATTAAAACGGTGGAAATCAAAATCATTGCCGCCCTTATCCCCGTTATAGAGCATGAAGTTTTCCGGCGTCAGCACGGAAGAATCCATGGGTGTCCCCTCATAAGGATAGGACCAGGGTTCGTGCTGGTTGTAATCATAGTGCTTGGGGAAGACACAGAAACGTATTTTATTGAAATACCCTTCTGACAGGGTCTTCAATGTCTGTTCCTGAAGTTCATCTGACTGAAGCTCCCACACGTAAGCAGTCGTACCGTTGGGATAATAAGGCGTTCCGTCCGCATAGGCAAAGTGGAAAGTGTTCCTGACGCCCACCGGGCCATGGTTGCCGGCAGAAGGCTCTGTCACCTCAAAGGTGCCGATAGCGGTGAAATCAATGGCACTGCCCTCGGCCTTGAAGCTGTAGTTTCCCGTATAGGAAGGCATGAAACGGACCATCCAGCTGCCCTCCCCGTCATAAAAACCATGGACGGTAACCGTTTCGTTTTCACCTTTAAACTCCCCTTTGAGTTCATAGTCAGTAAAAGGATTACCATCAGACCGGCCGTCGATCCTGACTTCCTGGACTCCCCAGCGTTCTACCTTTTCATAAAAATCATACATAAATGCTCACCTTTCTATCCTGGAAGGTTCCCTATGATAAGGTCCTCCCTGCCTGCACAAGGAGGACCTTACCACATCACATTAATGCTGGATATTGCCAAATACAAATTTCACAGCAGCGGCCTTCTGCTCTTTCAGAAGTTCATCGTCATGATTATGCCGGACCACACAGGTACGGTCAAAGATCATGGTAGCTTCATCACCGGGCTTCGATGCCGGCCAGAAGGGTATCTCCGCATGGTTCGGATCACCGGTCTTCGCGAAATTCATGACAGCCGTAAACAGCTGCTCCTGAAGCTTATCGGAAACACCGGGTACGTTAGCCGACGGAACCAGATCGATGTTGTGGAAGAAGAAGGGCAAGTCAGAACAATGCCATGCCAGTTTTCCGCCTTCCACCGGGAACTCAAACCCAAACAGATAAGCATAGGTAGGGCTTTCGTCACAGGCCGCTTTTGCCTGGATCACAGCCTTCGTGGGCCGGCGGAAAAGTCCGTCCACCGTCAGAACATCCACCGGCAGCTTCTCCGGGTAAGCTTCTGCAAACAGCTCGCTCATGCGCTCCGCATGATCCCCGTACTTATCCGCAGTCATCTTCTTCACTTCTTCTTCAGAAAGCGCATATTTATCGTAGGTCTGGGGAGCAAAGGCAAACTCGCCGAACACGGTACCGATCATCAGCGGAACTTTCTTCGCATGCTCTGAAAGCCCGGTCTCTTCCAGACGGCCTAAGAACCAGTCATTCACAAAGGGACGCTGGCCGGTGTAGAGACCTTGCTTCTGGATCTCGGGCACCACGGCCTGGTAAGCTTCCACCAGCTTCGTATAAGGCAGTGTCTTCAGTTCGCCCACCTGGTCCACTGTAAGGCCCAGATACTTAAGCATAGCCTCGACCAACGGTCTTCCGCTGCCCTCGCCTGCGGGCATGATGCCGGGTTCGATGGCGCCGCTGATGCAGATGCCTTTCTGGAAATACTCATCGGCTGCCGGAATGTTCATCAGGTCCGTGACTTTCATGCCGCCGCCGGACTGGCCAAAGATGGTCACATTCTCCGGATCACCGCCGAAAGCGGCAATGTTTTCGTGCACCCACTTCAGGGCTGCCACCATATCGGCATGGCCTAAGTTTCCGGTATTAGCGTATTCTTCACCGAATTCGGAAAGATCCAGATAGCCTAAAATGTTCAGACGATGATTGATGGTGACCACCACCACGTCGCCGCATCTGGCCATGTTCGCCCCGTCATAGCAGACCTGCTCGATGGAAGAGCCTGCCGAATATCCGCCTCCGTGGAGCCACACCATGACCGGTTTCTTTGCCTCCGGACAAAGGTCTGTGCTCCAGACATTCAGGTTCTGGCAATGCTCATCCTGAGGCCAGTAGGCATGGGGCACCAGAAGTTCGCCCGACGGGGTCTCTTTTCCCATCAGCGGGCAGACAAAGCCGAAAGAAGTGGCATCCTTAACCCCTTCCCAGGGCTCCACATCCTTAGGCAGCTCATACCGGTCTGCCTCAGCATAGTGAACGCCTTTAAAAACATAATAGCCGTCAAAGAAATATCCTTTGACCAGGCCGGCCTTCGTCTTAACGGTCGTTCTCTCATCACACATAAACTGCTTCATAAATGCTTTTACCTCCCAAAGCAAAAGTTTTTAAGAATCCTGCATGCTGCTTTTATCAGCACATGTCTATGGTCTATTTTACACGAAAGTCAGTAAAAACTAAAGCCCTAATTTTCATATCTTTCTCTTTTCCCTTCCTTCGTTACCATTTATCCCTGTGAAGGTTATCCTTCCGGCAAAAAAGGCTCTTTCTTTTTGCAGACACTAAACGTAAAAAAGACCTGTCACACATGATCTCTCAAGATGTGACAGGTCTTTCAGACCCCTTCAGGCCAGGCCGGGCCGGACCTTTTTCCCGTTTTCTCTTAAATGATAAAAATACAGCTCTTCTGTGGCTAACGCCATCTTTGTCACGGAAAACAGTTTTTCCTGAGGATAGACGTACCAGGTATCTGTTAGTGTATTCAGGTCTACACAGTCTCCGTGCTTAAAGAGATAATTATACTCTACATGGCAGGAATACATGGATGGTACATCTTTGACCATTTCATGGTTATCCCCGTCCTCATCCGTCACTGTTACCCGGAAGCCGTTCATATCGTGAACCAGGGTGCCTTTTCCCAGTTTGATAAAACGTCTGGCATTCGGCAGGCTTTCCACTTCCACCGGAAGATTCCCGGAAGAATATGTGCCGGCTTCAACCTCTGCCCGGACATTTTCACGTTCCCATTCATACCAGTCGGGGATATGGGAGAATTCCGTCGGTCCCGAAAGCGCTTTCAGTTCGCCGTATTCCGTCATTTCCCATGTCTTTTGACAGGCTTCGCAGACCAAATGGATCCCTTTTCCCATCATTCTGAACTCAGTCCCGCAGGAGGGGCATTGATACAGGATCTTGTGCAGGTCCTGGGCGCGGTTCTTATCCCTGACCCGGATATGATGTTCTTTCTGCCAGCGGTACTCATCGTACTGAAATTCCCTGACGATCTTCTCATTGATCTCTTCCGCCGTCATTTTCTCCAGGTCATTTACGCTGAAAAGAAGCTTCATTTCCGCTTCTGTCGGCTTCACCTTCCTCTCCCTCCGGGTATTCCAGAAAGGATGATTGATATGATGCCCATGGCACATCAGAAGCACCACCGGCACCTGGAACAGCTTGCAGAGTTTGCCCAGTGACTCCGGCAATACTGCTGTGGTACCGCAGAGGGAATACCGGGCTTCCGGGTAAATGGCCACGATGCCTTTTTTCTTTATGACGGTCTTTAAATGCCTCACCAGCTGGATATCATTAGTGAATTTCCGCTTGCAGATACAGCCCAGCTGCCGAAGCAGCCATTCTCTTCCGATAAACCCGTCTATAGCGACGATGTAATTCCCGAAATGCGGGAATGTGGCCATGGAAGACACATTCATGTCAAAAAAAGCATTATGGTTTCCCAGCAGGATATAGGGCGGCTTCAGCCCTTTGATCCCTGTCTTTTGGATCTTCGTCCGGTGAAGAAGCAGGCCAGGAAGACAGGCGGCCCAGACCACAGGCTTAAGAAACCACCGGCATTTGACCGGTGGCTTCTGCATATCAAAACGTTCAAACGTATCTTTCATCGCAGTCTGCCTGTTCTGTCACATCTGATGCTTTACGATCTCATACTCGTTGTTGCTGGTGTAAAAAGGACAATCTTTATAATGTCCGGAGATCAGACGGCCGTAGTCGTCTTCATCCATATCCACGGAGCAATAGTAAGCATCGTCATTTTCATCATATTCGTAATAGTTGCAGGTATCACAGCCTAAAGCCATTCTTTTTCCCTCTTTTTATCATATCTCCCGGATCCCTTTGCGCTTTAAAAACTCTCCGGCTTCCCGGCAGATGGCCCGGGATACTTCCGGTTCGATATAACGCTGCTGAGACCATTTCCTCACGTTCTGCAGAAAGCAGACCAGTTCGTACCGGATCCCCTCTCCGTCCAGCTGGTAGAAATACCGTTTATTATTCTTCGGATCTTCATAGCGGACTTCGAAATAATCTGTATTCCACCAGGGTGCCGGCACGTAGATATAGCCTTTCGTCCCGGAAACGATAAGTTCGCCTTCGGATTTGACGCCGGAGGCGACTTTCAAAGACGCGACGCTGTTTTTATAGATCAGATCGATCCTGGAGAAGTCATCATGCTTTTTTTGTGCATCCGCAAAATGCGTATACACATGCTTTTCCTGATACTCTGTGCCCATGATCTGGAATACCGGCAGCATAGCCGTGGGTCCCCATTCAAAGAAGGGGTCCCAGCGTCCTTTCATATCATTCGGATCCTCATTCAAGCTGGTGCAGGTGGCATCGATGCTCACCACCTGTCCGATGATCCCGGTCTTAATGAGGAGCCGCAGCCGGGAATAGGCGGTGGCATAGGCCGTCTTTAATCCTTCCTCGAAGACCACCTGGCACTCTTCTGCCTCTTTAAGAAGCAGTTGATACCCTTCTTCAGATAAGGCAGACGGTGATTCACAAAGTACATGCTTTCCGGCTTCGATGGCCTTTTTCACCATCTCAAAATGCTCTTCCGGCTGGGCTTTGATATAAACAGCATCTACTTTCTCCAGCAGTGCTTCATAACTGTCCGCCACATAAGGAAGCTCTTTCACGGCTTCACTGAGATAACGGTCATCCGGCGCATACAGGCCGGCCACTTCCAGTCCATTGACAAACCCGGCTTCCTTCGCCACCTTATTCATGAAGGAGGAGCTGCCGGCCAGGCCCAGGCGCAAATGCCCTTCCTCGGAACGGATCTCCGAGCTGGAGACACCTTCAGTCCGGGGCAGATAGACCACCTGACAATATTCTTTCAGATAATCAAAAGTGCCTTCCCAGTCCGATCCTACCGTAAAAATATCAATGTGATACCGGCGGATATCATCGATCTTCTGGCCTTCGTACTCTTCCACGATGATCTCATCCGCGATCCCCAAGGCCCTGACCGCCTCAATCCGCTCCATCAGGGACTGATGCACATTGATCTTTCCCCGGGCTTTATCAAAAGCATCAGCGGTCACTCCCACGATCAGATGATCGCCCAAGGCTCTGGCCCGCTGTAAAAGACGTACATGGCCGTAATGCAGCAGGTCAAAGGTTCCGTAAGTGATGACTTTGATCATACAATCCCCCTGTTACCGGTCCAGTTCGAAAAGAGCCTTCAAAAACTGCTCCATATATTTTTTCTCTCCTATGGAGACCCTGAGGCAGGTGCCGAAACGTCCCACATTCTCATAGGATTTGATCAGGATCTTTTTCTCTTCCTTCATGCGCCGTACCAGATCCACGGCATCTGTTTTCGGCTCGATAAACAGGAAGTTTCCGGCTTCACCCTGATGCTGATACCCATGGGCATCCAGCTCCCGGATCAGATATTCCCGGCCTTCGGTAAATCTTTCGATCAAGCCCTCCAGCATCCCCGGCGTCTTCATGATCTTCTCCGCGAACAGCATGCCGAAAGCATTCGTATTATGCGGGGTGCAGAGCTTCTGGACCATTTTCACGCCTTCCGGCCAGCCGGCCACATACCCCAGGCGGCAGCCCGCTAAAGAGAAAAGTTTGGAAAAGGTCCGGGTCACAAAAATATGCTCCTCATTCAGTGCATAATTGATGAAAGTCTCGGGATAGAAATAATGATAAGCCTCATCCACCAGAATGGTGATCTCTTTTTTCCGGCACTCGGCGAGGATCGTCTGAAACTCCTCTTCCGAATACACATTACCCATGGGGTTATTCGGATTCAGCAGGATCAAAAGCTGCGTATCCTCCGTCAAAACATCCAGGATATGCCAGATATCCATCGTGAGGTCATCATTATAAGACACCTTCACGAACTTCCGCCCGTACATTTCCGAATACAGCTGCATCATGAAATAGGAGGGCACCACGCCCACCACACGGCCGTTTTCAGAGGTGAAGGCCTGGATGATATAACGGATGCCTTCCGCAGACCCGTTCGTCAGACAGAGATGGCTGATATCCGTTCCCAGAAAATCCGCCAATGTTTCCGTGAATTCCAGAGTCTCCGGATACTGCGCCACGAATTCAGGTGTCACTTCACTTAGGACCTCTTTAACAAAGTCAGCCGGAAGGCCGCCCGGATTCTCATTGAGATCCAGGCGGAGATAGCCCTTCCGTTCATTCTGATCAAATATTCTTACCAGATCGATCAGCCAGGGATTTGTGTAATACATAGAGTAAAACTCCTGTTTTCTTATTAATTTCAGCTTAAAGGTTCAAAATCAGAGGCGCCGTGCTTGCAGAGCGGACAGATGAAATCATCCGGAAGCTCATCGCCTTCATAGACATAACCACAGACTTTGCACACAAAGCCCTTCTTACCGGCGGTCTCCGGCTTCGGTTTTACCTTATCCTGATAGTAGGTGTAGGTCATGGTCTCTTTATCCGACACCACCCGGGCTTCCGTCACTTCACAGATGAACATGCCGTGGGTATCCAGGTCTACGTACTGCTCCACTTTCAGGGACATGAACGCATTAATGTATTTCGTCAGGAAGATCAGACCGTTATCGGAGCGAAGCACATCCTCACCTTCAAACTTATTCACCGTCCGGCCGCTCCGGAAGCCATAGCTCTCAAATACGGAGAAGGGGGCTTCCACAGACAGGCAGTTCACATTCATGATGCCGGTCTGCTTCACGGTATGGTAAGTATAGTTCTGTTTATTGATGCAGACAGCGATCCGGTTCGGGGTATTCGTGACCTGTGTCACAGTATTCACGATACAGCCATTATCCTTCTTTCCGTCATTCGAGGTGACCACATAAAGACCGTAGCCGATCTTGAAGAGAGCTGTCATATCGTTCTTATTCGCTGTCTCCTCATGCTGAGCCAGATAATCCTTGCAAAGCTCATCTGCCATAGCCTCGATCTGGTCCTTATTATCTGCATTCATGGCTGACATGATCTTCACGGTCGTATTCGTGAAGGTCAGGTTTTTCGCGCCTTCCAGCATCTTTGTCATGATCTTTGCCGCCTGGGGCGCCCAGGAACCGTTCTCCATAAGGCCCACCATACGGTTCTTGAAGCCGCGCTCCATAAGTTCTTCTATAAATGTCCTCATGAAGGGATAGATCTCGGCGTTATAAGTAGTGGTAGCCAGCACCAGTTTTCCGTAGCGGAAAGCATCGCTGACACAAAGAGACATATCATCTCTGGCCAGGTCATGCACCACCACCTGGGGGCAGCCCTTCGCTTTAATGCGGTCTCTTAACAGTTCCACAGCTTTCCTGGTGTTGCCATAGACGGACGTGAAAGCGATCATGACGCCTTCCGTCTCTGTGGCATAGGATGACCAGGTATCATATAACTTCAGATAATGACCCAGATTATCCGAGAGCACCGGTCCATGCAGCGGGCAGATCACGCTGATATCCAGGCCCGCCGCCTTTTTCAGCACTGCCTGCACCTGTGTTCCGTACTTCCCGACGATGCCGATGTAATAGCGTCTCGCTTCATCGTCCCAGTTATCTTCCGGGGCATCCAGTGCGCCGAACTTACCGAAAGCATCGGCTGCAAACAGGACTTTTTCCGTGGATTCATAGGTCAGCATGACTTCCGGCCAATGTACCATGGGTGCCGCCACAAAATTCAGCACATGCTTACCCAGTTCCAGCTGGTCACCCTCTTTGATGACCAGATTTCTGCCTTCAAAATCCGTCCCGAAGAAGTTCTGCATCATGGCAAAAGCTTTCTGAGACGATACGATCACAGTCTCCGGATAGTTATTGGCAAAATTCAGGATATTCGCGGAATGGTCCGGCTCCATATGCTGCACCACCAGGTAATCCGGCTTGCGTCCGTTCAGGACCTTCTCCAGGTTATCCAGCCATTCATGGGTGAAATTCCGGTCCACCGTATCCATGACGGCCACTTTTTCATCCAGGATCACATAAGAATTATACGACATCCCGTTGGGCACTTTATACTGTCCCTCAAACAGGTCGATCTTATGATCATTTACTCCTGCATACAGGATATCAGGTGTGATGTTCATGTTTTTCCTCCGTTAAAGTTTTATTTTGAGAAGAGCCTCACCTGGCTCTTCCGAAGAACTCCAAAAGCCGGGCTCTGTAGTCCGGCGCTTCATCATAAACGGCATGGCCGTAGGTCTTATCATAAACGAACAGTTCTCCTGAAAGCAACTCAGCTGTTTCCATCAGGGAAGCAGCAGGGATCAGCTTATCCCCAAAGCTTCCCAGCACAAATACCGGGCACTTGACAGATGCCAGTTCCCGGCTTACATCAAAATCAGCCGCCGCCTTTGCCATGATGATAAACTGAGACAGCTCTTCCTCCGTCGGGTCACTTAAAGACGGCAGGATCTGCCCTCTCAAGGCAGACACGATCTTCTCCGAATACAGCATCTTCATAGATGATTCTGCCAGGCCCTTTGTATCCTTTTCTTCTGCCAGCCTTACCCAGTTCCCAGTACTTGCCTGCTGGGATGGCACGGCCCGGGATAAGGTAGATCCCAGGGCCATGGCACTTACCAGTTCAGGATATCTGGCTGCGATGACCTGGGCCATCATTCCTCCCTGGGAGGCGCCGAAAATACAGGCTCCTTTGATACCGAGAGCTTTCATGACTGCCGCAGTTTCATCGGCCAGATCAAAAACGGTACAGGGCGATGTATGTTTCCTGCGGTCAAACAGAAAGACCCGGTAGCCAGCCTCTTTGAAGGGCTTATAGGCTGCCTCGATGGCACCGGCCGCATTCAGTACACTTTTTAAGGCCAGGCCAGGCAGGATCACAAAGTCT
>CACZSO010000309.1 GCA_902783795.1 uncultured Eubacteriales bacterium | reverse complement strand
GTAGTAGGTGCTGCTGTAGAATCGGCAGGAGCCTGGCTGTCAGACGGTGCAGGAGCCTGGGTAGAACCGGCAGGTTCTGTCTTAGGCGCTGTGGAACCATCTGTGTTTCCTCCGCCGCAGGCTGCCATGGAAACCACCATAGCCAGTGTAAGCAGCAGTGCGATCAGTTTCTTTTTCATTTCAACCTCCTTGTGTTGTGAGTAGTAAATGAGATGATACTATAGTACTAAATACGGGTGCTTTCCTTCTATAAAAGAGGCAAAGAAAGCTTGTAAGATTACGACGCCTTTTTTCTTATATTTGCATTTTTGCGAAGGGTTTAGTAAAATGGAGAAGAAAATATCCCTTTTCTTTGACAAATCAGAGCCATGATCCTACAATGAATCCATCTATAAGGCCAGCTTTTTAAGTGGGATAGGAGGTGATACCGTGAAGCCCAGATTTTCTTTATCCGGACTGTCAGTCCGCAAGATCGTTTATGCACTGCTGATCTTTCTGTTTATTCCCTCCACAATCCTCCTTCTGGTCATTTTCTTTAACTCGCTGGCCATGGAGACCCGCAGCCGGACGGCTGCCGTGGAAAATGAGCAGAAAGAGATCGCCGCGGCTGTGTCCGATTCCATGAACAAGGCCAAAAAAGATGCCGTCAGCGCAGCCTCCAGCTACAGTTTCCTGCTGTTCTGCAATAAAAGCACGCCTTCCAAGCTTTACACCTGCGCCAAAGAATACAGCAGCACCTTTTTCCCTTCCTACTTCAGTATTCCGGAAACATCGGCCGTTTTTCTGTACAACCGCTCCTGCGACTTTATCTGGTCTTCTTATAAATATATGGGTTCTCAGAAAAACACAGAAGGAATTGCGGATTACTGCCGTTCGCTTCAGCACTCGGAACTGCGCTTTTCCCGGCAGGACCTGATCACCTTGTCGGATAAGACTTACATCGTCCACGCGGAATCCCTGCGCTACGGTACCCTGATCATCCTGATGGACCCCGGGCGCAATCTGCGTCTGACGACTTATAATTCGCTGCCCACGAACGGCGGCACCTTTTCTTTTGTCGGGCAGGACACCCTGCCGGATCTCAAGACCTCCCGCTTCCGCCTTCTGGGGCTCATGGATAACCGGCTTTTTCTTCGTTATTTTCCGGCCGGCCAGACGGCCATCAGCACCCAGCAGTGGATCGTCATCGTCCTGGTCATGCTGCTGATCATCCTGGAACTCATTATGATCGTCATCGTAGCCCGCTTTGTGCTTAAGCCGCTGGATACGATCACAGCCGCCATGACCCGGATCTCAGAGGGTAATATCCGGGACCGCGTTCCAAAGATCAATACCGTAGAGGATATCACAAAATTAAGAGAAGGCATTAATTCCATGCTGGATGCCATTCAGCAGAAGGAACAGGAAGGCTTTGATTTCCGCATGGATGCCACCCAGGCGAAACTGCAGTACCTTCAGCTGCAGATCCGCCCCCATTTTTACTTAAACTGCATGAAAAACCTGTACTCGCTGATCCAGCTGGATAAAAAGGAGGAGGCTTCCACCCTGTTGCTGGGCCTCTCTAACTATATCTCCCATTCCTTTATGGATATAAAGAATTTCATTACCGTCAAGGAAGAACTGGAAGCGGTCCAGAGTTATGTCAATCTGAACCAGATGCTTTCCCGGGATATCGACCTGTCTCTGAAGGTGACGGGCAAGTGCCTGTCCAGACCCTGTCTTCCCATGGTGATCCTGACCTTTGTGGAAAACAGTATCAAACACGCACAGAGCAATGAAGCACTATCCATAGAAGTTTCCGCCGTCATCGATCCGTCAAACGACGATATGCTGATCACCATCATGGATGACGGAGGCGGTTATTCCGAGGATGCCATCCGGGATTTCTATGCCCAGGACCCCTCGAAGATCACCTACCGCCGGACACACATCGGACTGATCAACGTCCGGTACCGTCTCTGGCTGGTCTACCGGGATGAGACTGCCGTCAATGTATGGAACGAAGGCCGTCACGCCGTGACAGAAATACGTATCCCCTTAAGCTGGGGGCCGGAAGAACCGGATCCCTCTCTGACAGAAGATATGGATGAAAGCGAGGATCTGTTATGAATCTGCTGATCGTTGATGACCAGCCTAATGTGCTGGCTTATCTGACCTCCAGGATCCCGTGGGAAAACGCCGGGATCCGTGAAGTATTTTCAGCCTCTTCTGTACTGGCTGCCAAGCACATCATTGCATCCCATGAGATCCATGTGCTTTTAACGGATATAGAAATGCCCGTGGAAAACGGGCTGGATCTGATCCGCTGGGTCCGTGAGAACAAATATGCCATGGAGATCATCCTGCTGACTTCTCACAGTGATTTCAACTATGCTCGTCAGGCGATCCCCCTGGGGGTGCTGGACTATGTGGTCCAGCCTGCTAAAGATGAAGATATCCTGCAGGCGGTCGGAAAGGCTGTGGCTTCCGTAAGCGAGAAGGAATCGGCGACCCAGAATGACCGTTACAGCCGCTTCTCTGTCCAGGAGATCAATCATGTGATCCGTCATTTCATGAACCATTGGCCGAAAGAGACCGGGACCGGTTCCGATGAAGAGGCGGATTATCAGCGCCGTCTGGAACAACTCAAATCGCTGGGCTTATATTACCATGAGGACGACCGCTGTTTCCTGATCGCGGTGAGTATTCTGGAATGGCGCAGCATTCCCGGCGCGGAAGCCGATATGATCATGCAGTACAGTCAGTTGACAGAGAAGATCTTCTCCTACCTGAAAGCCTCTGTCCTCTCCTATATCACCGATGATTACGCGTTTATCTCCATGCTCGTGGCTCCTGCCGTGGAAGATCTGGAGACTTACCTGGTCCTGTTGAACGATGAAGTCCAGGAGACCTTCC
>CACZSO010000308.1 GCA_902783795.1 uncultured Eubacteriales bacterium | reverse complement strand
CGTCGCAGGCTTCTTGATTTCGATGCTTCTTTTGATTTGTAACAGCCACAATCACCATCTCAGACAGAATTCTCTGTCCATATTGCCCTTCGGTCTCGGAAAGGGAGATTATGATTCATGGCGTATACGGATGTTCAGGCGTTTACTGATGTTTATATACAGGATCTGCCGGGTAGCCGCCATGAAGCTTCTGCATCGTCCGCTGCAGGGCATCCCTGGAATTCTTCCAGTCCGCATCCTTATTCCGGTAATCAAATTTATCGACAAACCAGGTCAGTTCTTCTTCCATCCGCTCAAGGTTCTTTTCCATAATACCGCTCATCCGGGAATTAAACTGATCAAGATCGGAACCGGAAAGCTCCCGGGAGGCTTTTTCCATCAGTGCTCCGAAATGAGGAATGCAGAAGCCTTTGCAGTTGTCTGCCTTCTGACGGAACTCATCATTCCCCTTATACATAAAGAAGAATGTATCCAGATAGCATTCAAATTCTTCTTTCAGCCGTGTACATATAAAACAGGACTTATTTCTCTGCTCTGTCCAGGAAGAAAGAGAATTCTGCCCATCACTCTTTTTTCCGAGGATCCGCTTAAAGGGAGAGCCTTTCCCGGATGGTGAATACTGTGAAAGCTGCTCATGCAGCTCCTGCCGTACCTTTTTCAGATGCGTTTCCAGGATAAGACCGTTGCCAAGCGCATTGCCGTAGTCGAACATCATTTTGGTATGTTCCCGGCAGAAGCCTTCTTTGTCCGTCATTTCCCGGATATCGCTCTCCATATAGGAGGAGCTGTCTCCCAGCACAAAATCCATGGTTTTGTAGAGCAGTTTTCTCTCCAGAAAACAGAATATACATTCGTCATTTTCATTCATCGCGTCATGTAGCGGGATGGTATATAATTTTTCTTTTACAGGCATGGTCTGCCTCCTTTATTATGCGAGGTAACAACTCTCATCTAAAAATTCATGTTTATATCTGGCATAAGTCCGTCCTGATGCTGATCCCATGATCGAAACTGTTTCGTCCTTTTGAAGCACCGCTCCTCGTACTCATCAAAAAAATGTCTTCCAATCCCATATCGAAACTGTTTCGTCCTTTCGGAGCACTGATCCTCGTACTCATCAAAAAAAGTCTTCCAATCCCATATCGAAACTACTTCGTCCTTTCGGAGCACCGATCCTCAAACTCATCATAAAATGTCTTCCAATCCCATGATCATCGAAACTGCCTCGTCCTTGCGAACCTGCATTTTCGAACAGTATCCGGCTATACAGCTGCTTCCCCGGCGGCAATACGCCGGTTCAGATCTTTGATCTCCCGCACCAGAAGGGTCGTACAAAGGATCACAGCTGCCAGATCCGCCCCCGGAAAAGCAAACATGATTCCCTTGACTCCAATGAAATGGGGAAGGATAAACAGCAGCGGAATCATGAACAGGATCGTTCTGGAAAGAGAAATAAGAACTGATCCTCTCGGTTTTCCGACCGCCTGGAAATAAACACTGGCCGTCATCTGTACACCAAGAATGAAGATCAGGAAGGTCATATTCCGCATGGCCATTACGGCAAATTCGTTATAAAGCTCATCCTCCTGCCCGAAAATGGAAATGATCTGCTGTGGGAATACCTGAAGACAGATGGTCCCGATCGTTCCCACAATCGTGGTTACAATCATGCAGACCTTGACAAGATCCCTCACGCGCCCGTATTTCCGGGCTCCGTAATTATAACTGAAAACAGGCTGCGACCCGGTGGTGATCCCGAGAATAATAGATGTCATGATCTGGTTGACCTTCATGACAATACCAAACACAGTAAGCGGGATCTCGGAACCATATTTCGTCATTGCTCCGTACCGGACTGCCTGACGATTCAGGACGATCTGCATGAAAAGCATGGAGACCTGCGTGATAAAGGACGAAAAACCAAGAAGCACAATATCCTTTACGATCTCCGGGTCCAGCTTCATATTGCGCCTGTCAAAATGAAGTGTCCGAAGCTTCGGAAGATATAGAAAACCGAGGACCATCGTGGCAAACTGCCCCATGATCGTGGCAACAGCCGCACCCTGCACACCCAGATTCATCGGGAAGACAAAAATGTAATCAAATACGATATTGATCACTGCACCGATGATCATGCTGCGCATGGTATAGGATGGATTTCCGTCCGCCCTTATCTCGTCATTGAGCATGATACCGATGGTGGTAAGAGGAATTCCGAGGATATAGATCCTCGCATATTTGATCGCATACGGAAGAACTACTTCGGTCGCTCCGAAAAGCTTCAGCATGGGGATGAGCAGAATCTGCCCAACAATAAGAAGCAGCGTCCCGACGCACAGCGCAAGACAGAATCCGTTTCCAAGCGTTCTGTTGGCTCTTTCCTGATCCTTCCGTCCCAGATTCAGGCCCACATTCGCCGCTGTACCAACCGAGATCATAAGCGAGAGGGCAAGACTGATCGTTACAAAAGGAAAGGTAACACTGGTCGCCGCATTCCCGAGATATCCGACTCTCTGTCCGATGAAGATCTGGTCTACCAGATTATAGATGGAATTGACCAGCATGGATATGACAGAAGGCAGCCCGAACTGCAGCAGAAGTTTCGGAATCGGTTTCGTCCCCAGCATGTTTTCTTTTGACATAGACTCATCCTTTCTGATAACTGTTCTTTTTCATGATAACCGTTCCCCGTCCGTGACAGGAAAGACGTGATGAAACGGGCGTAACTATCACTTTCTTTGAAACCAGCCCCGTCAATAACAGGAAAGTATCATTCAGGCAGGCACGATTTCACTTTCTTTGAAACCGTACCCCTCAATAACAGGAAAGTATCATTCAGGCAGGCACGATTTCACTTTCTTTGAAACCGTACCCCGTCAATAACAGGAAAGTATCATTCAGGCAGGCATGGTTTCACTTTCTTTGAAACCTCTCCCCTCAATAACGGGAATGACAACTACGGGTATGCTTCAGAAAAAAACCGGTACCCGCTCTCCATCCATAGCGGGAAATACTGTTATTGCTGACTTATTTTTCTATCATACCATCTGCAGGTTCTATTGGCAATCTATTAATAATGATTGTTTGTCTTAATAAGTCCTGAACGTTCTGACAGATTGACAAAACGATTAAATAAATATATAATCATTCTAACGAACAAGCCGTTCGTTAATGGGTATTTTGTTCATTTTCACAAAGAAAAGGTATCTAAAGGTGGAAGCATCAAATACATCTG
>CACZSO010000307.1 GCA_902783795.1 uncultured Eubacteriales bacterium | reverse complement strand
TATCTGGCATGAGCAGGAAGGCATCCCGGCGGAAAGGATCTTCCGTTTTGGCAAAGAAGATAATTTCTGGGAACATGGCGCTGGTCCCTGCGGCCCCTGTTCTGAGATCTATTATGACCGCGGCGAGAAATACGGCTGCGGCAAGCCTACCTGCACCGTAGGCTGTGACTGCGACCGTTATATGGAAGTCTGGAACAATGTGTTCACCCAGTTCAATAATGACGGCCACGGAAATTACGAGGCCCTGTCTCAGAAGAACATTGACACCGGCATGGGTTTAGAGCGGCTGGCGGTAGTGGTCCAGGATGTGGACTCCATCTTTGACATCGACACCCTGCATTCCCTGACGGAAAAAGTGGGCGAGATCACCGGCACAGCGTATAAAACAGACGAAGAGAAGGATATCTCCATCCGTATCATTACAGATCATATTCGTTCCGTGACCTTCATGATCTCCGACGGCATCATGCCGTCTAATAACGGCCGCGGCTATGTGCTGAGACGGCTGTTAAGAAGAGCTTCCCGTCATGGACGTCTCTTAGGCGTTCATGGAACTTTCCTTTCAGAACTTGCGAAGACCGTCATCGAGACCTCCAAGGGCGGTTATCCCGAACTGGAAGAAAAGCAGGCCATGATCCTGGCTGTCATCACAGAAGAAGAGAATAAGTTCAACCGGACCATCGATACCGGCCTTTCCCTTTTGAATGATGAGATCGAATCTCTCAAAAAAGAAGGTAAGACCGTACTTTCCGGAGAAGATGCTTTCCGCCTCTATGACACTTATGGTTTCCCGAGAGACCTGACGGAAGAGATCCTGGCTGAAAACGGATGCACCCTGGATGAAGCAGGTTTTGATGAAGCCATGGAAAACCAGAAGACCACCGCAAGAAATGCCCGGAAAGTGACAAACTACATGGGTAAAGATGCGACAGCTTATGATGAGCTCGATGCTTCTCTTGCCTCTGAATTTACCGGCTATGGAAAGACAGAAGATGAGTCTGTGGTCACAGCTTTAGTCTGTCGCGATCCGGAAGATGCAGAGGATTACGGTACCTTACCGGAGACCCTGGAAGAAGGGGATAAGGGCTGTGTGATCACGAAAGAAACACCTTTCTATGCCACTATGGGCGGCCAGACCGGTGATTTCGGCGTGATCGAAAATGCTCATGGCCGTTTTGTGGTAACAGAAACGGTGAAGCTGCAGGGACAGAAGACCGGCCATATGGGTTATATGGAGTCCGGCAGCCTTTCTGTCAATGATATCGTAACCTTGAAGGCGGATGCGGAAAACCGCAGAAAGACCTGCGCCAACCATTCCGCTACCCACCTTTTACAGAAAGCCCTGAGGACTGTCCTGGGCACTCATGTAGAGCAGGCAGGTTCAGAAAATAATGCTCAGCACCTCCGTTTTGACTTTACCCATTTCCAGGCCATGTCCCAGGAAGAACTGAAGCAGGTGGAAGAACTGGTGAATCAGGATATCCGCGCTTCACTTCCTGTCATCACGGAAGTCATGGCTTTAGAAGATGCCAGAAAGAAAGGCGCCATGGCGCTTTTCGGCGAAAAATACGGGGAAACGGTCCGGGTGGTTTCCATGGGAGATTCTGTGGAATTCTGCGGCGGCACCCACGTAAAGAACACAGCGGATATCGCGGTATTCAAGATCCTTTCAGAGAACGGCATCGCTGCTGGTGTGAGACGTATCGAAGCCATTACATCGGACAATGTTTTTGCCTATTATCAGGCTATGGAAGCTTCTTTCAAAGAGGCAGCTGCTGTGGTCAGGTCTACACCGGCGCTTTTACATGACAGACTGGTCAGCCTGACAAAAGAAATGAAAGAACTCTCGGCAGAGAATGAAAAGCTTAAGAGCGAGATAGCTTCCGGCAAGACGGCAGATATCATGGACCAGGTAAAGACTGTGAAAGGCCTTCCCTTCCTGGCATCTTCCGTCAGTGACATGGATATGAATGAGCTGAGAAATCTGGGCGACAGCCTGAAAGAGAAGATCGACGGCGGTGTCCTGGTGCTGGCATCAGACTTCCAGGGAAAAGCTAATCTTATCGTCAGCTGTACGGATGAGGCAGTCAAAAAAGGCGCCCATGCAGGGAATATCATTAAAGCCATCGCATCTTTGGTAGGCGGTGGCGGCGGCGGCCGTCCCAACATGGCACAGGCCGGCGGCAAGAACCCGGCAGGCATTGAAGAAGCGCTTAAGAAGGCGGAAGAGATCCTGGAAGGACAGCTGAACTGATGGCGGAGTATTATACCACGACCATAAAAACAAAAGGCCGGATCACTAAGGGGCATTTCGGATATATCCGTCAGCAGAAAATGAGGCTGCTGATACGGACCCTGATCTTAGCCCTGGGGGTGGCCGGCCTGGTGATCACCGGCTATGTAGTGACGAAGACCACAAAAAACCTGCTGTCTGTGGCCGGTATATTGACCGCAGTCCCCATGGCCATGCAGGCTGCGTCCCTGATCTTTTACTGGAAATTTAAAGGCAGGCCGGAAGAAGAGTATGAGAAAGTCAGGCAGCTGGTGAAGAACGGCGTCATGGACGCTGAACTCATTGTTGCAAAACGGGACGGGAAAGCCATACCGGTGAACTATGCCTGCTTTACGGAGAACGAGGTACTGGTCTTCACCGGGGACACCACCCTGGACATTAAAGAGTATACTGAATACCTGCACCGGTTTTTACGGCTTTCCGAAGTAGACTGTGAGATCCGGCTGTTAAACGATATCGATAAGTATCTGGCATCTCTCAGATCCCGGAAATTTACGGACCGGGATGAGATAGATGAGACGGTACTTAAACGGGAGGGTGTATTCCGCGCCATTTCCATGTAGGAGCGTCATGATCGAGTTTTCTGTAAATGATAATCAGGCCGGGCAGCGGCTGGATAAAGTGATCCACAAGGTGCTGAAAGAAGCACCTATGAGCTTTATCTATAAGATACTCAGGAAAAAGAATATCACCCTGAACCATGAAAAGGCCATGGGGTCCCAGATCACGGTATTCGGCGATACGGTCCAGATGTATTTTTCCCAGGAAACTTATGAAAAGATGCGGGGCTTAAAAAGGGCCGATGTACCGCTTTCCGTGGATTTTCCGGAGATAAAGGTGCTGTATGAAGACAATGACGTGCTCATCTTTATCAAGCCTGCCGGGATCCTGTCCCAGAAAGCACGGCCTGAAGATATCTCAGTCAACGAATGGGTCATCTGGTACGCCAGGGAACGGGGCATCATTTCCGACTCGGAATTTGAGACTTTCAAGCCTTCGGTCTGCAACCGGCTGGACAGGAATACCGGAGGCATCATGGCAGCGGGGCTGTCCTTACGAGGACTCCAGGTCCTTTCAGCTCTGTTCAGGGAGCGAGACCTTACGAAGTATTATTATGCTTATGTAAAGGGCGTGATCAAAGAACCCTTTTCCGACAGCGGGTATCTATACAAAAACAAGACGTCCAACCGGGTCTTTATCAGCCGTTCTCCTTTAAAAGGCGCCCGTCTCATAAAAACAGAGTTTTTCCCGGTAAAACAGTATAAAGACAGCACTTTACTTAAAGTGCACCTGGTGACAGGCAGGTCCCACCAGATCCGGGCCCATCTTTCTGCCCTGGGCTATCCTATCATCGGAGACCCGAAGTACGGGGATGCGAAGACGAACCTGTCTTACGGTATTTTTATCCAATGCCTGTTTGCTTACAGCCTGTCTTTCCCGGAATGCGAGCTTAAAGGCATCAGTCTTAAAACATTTGAAACGGAGGTGCCGGAAGATTGGCCACTTGGAGTTCACGGGGATTAAGAGGATCACTCCTGGAAGAGATGATCAATTATACGAACGAAGATTACCGGAACCGGCGCCTGGCTCTCATTCAGAAGGTCCCGACGCCTATCACTCCTGTGAATATCGACGCGGAATCCCGGCACATCACCCTGGCCTACTTTGACCAGCAGTCCACGGTGGATTATATCGGGGCCGTTCAGGGCATCCCGGTGTGTTTCGATGCCAAGGAATGCAAGACAGACACCTTCCCTCTGGCCAATGTCCATGAACATCAGATCCGGTTTATGGAAGATATGGAAAACCAGCAGGGTATCTCGTTCCTGATCATCTGGTATACAGAAAGACAGGAAGCCTATTATCTTCCTTTCCGTGACCTTAAGCGTTTTTATGAGCGGATGCTGAAAGGGGGACGCAAGAGCTTCACTTTTGATGAGATCGATAAGACTTACCGGGTGGCTTTGACCAACGGAGTTTATGTCCATTATCTGGAAGCGCTGCAGCTGGATCTTTTAAGCCGGGAAGAGAACTGAAAAAAAGCTTGCATTTCTCTTGAGTTTATGTTACTATCTTTTCTGTTGCAGAAAAAGCCGGTGTGTCGGAATGGCAGACGAGGCAGACTCAAAATCTGTTGTGGGCAACCACGTATGGGTTCAAGTCCCATTACCGGCATTCATCTTTCCGGAGTTTTTTACGGAAAATCACGGCGGCTCATATTACCGCCAATGTTAATAAGGAGTTTGAAAAAATGGTTGTTTTACGCTATATCTTAACTGCGATCTTTGCATTGGGAGGTTTATTCATTATTGCCACCGTCCTTCTTCAGGAAGGCAAATCAGCGGGCTTAGGGACCATCGGCGGTATGGCGGATACCTATTGGGAAAAGAATAAATCCCGTTCCAGAGAAGGTAAGATCGAAAAAGCAACGAAAATCGCAGTGGCTGTATTCTTTGCCCTTGCGTTCTTGCTTTGCATTAATTTCTGATCTTAAAAGACCGTTACATTTTATGACATAGCATACTCCGCTGAAAAGATTTGTCAGCGGAGTTTTTTAAAATCAAGGCAGGTGCCTATGGCTGCAAAAACCGGGACAAAATTAATATCGAATAATAAAAAAGCCTATCACGATTATTTCATAGAGGAGACTTATGAATGCGGGATAGAACTGTTCGGGACCGAAGTCAAAAGTCTTCGGCAGGGACATTGTTCTCTGAATGAAGCTTTCGTCCGCATACAGAATGAGGAAGCCTTTGTGAACGGCATGCACATCAGTCCTTATGAAAAAGGTAATATTTTCAACAAGGATCCCCTGCGTGTAAAGAAGCTTCTGATGCACAAAAAAGAAATACGGCGGCTAGTGGGAAAAGTGACGGAAAAAGGCTTCACCCTGATCCCCCTCCAGGTTTATTTCAAGGGTGGACGCGTAAAAGTGGAGATCGCCCTGGCCAAAGGCAAAAAACTGTATGACAAGCGGGATTCCATCGCAAAAAAGGATGCAGACCGTGAAATGGAGCGTTCGTTCCGGGAGAGGAATCGCTGAAATATAAGAGATCAAACGGGACATCCACCATATATTCAAAACCGTTACAAACAAACGTTCTTGCCAAATAACAGAAGATATGCTATAATTTAAATCTATGGCACTATATCTTGTGTTATTTGGCATTCTTTATGTAAGGAGCTTTCATGGGAGATACTTATAATGCTTCCAGCATCACTGTACTGGAGGGACTGGAAGCCGTACGGCGGCGGCCGGGCATGTACATCGGCTCTGTAGGACGTGCGGGCCTGACACATCTGGTCAATGAGATCGTGGATAACTCGGTGGATGAATATCTGGCAGGGGCCTGCTCTGAGATCGAAGTTTCCATTGAAGATGACGGATCCGTTATCGTGGCGGATAACGGACGCGGCATTCCGGTAGATATGCATGAAAAGGGCGTCTCGGCTGAACGGGTGATCCTGACCACACTGCATGCCGGAGGCAAATTCGATAATAAAGCCTATAAGACATCCGGCGGCCTGCATGGCGTCGGTTCTTCTGCTGTGAATGCATTATCCGAATACCTGGAGATCAAGATCCGGAAAAACGGAAAGATCTACTATGATTCCTATGAACGCGGCATTCCGGTGGTAGATCTTGAAAAAGGCCTGCTCCCGGTCATCGGCAGGACGAAGGAGACCGGGACTACCATTACCTTTAAGCCGGACCCGGAGATCTTTGAAAATACCCGCTTTAAGGCGGATGCCATCAAGTCACGCCTGCATGAAACGGCTTACCTGAATCCGGGACTTAAGATCACGTTTTATAATAACCGGAAAGGGGAGGAAGAGACCCAGGTCTATCATGAACCGGATGGTCTTAAAGCCTATATCAAAGAGCTGAATGCCGGGAAAGAAGTACAGACAGAGATCATCCAGGTCTCCGGGAAACTGGATGAGATCGAAGTGGATATCTGCCTGCAGTATGTGGATACCTTTGAAGAAAGGATTCTGGGTTACTGCAATAATATCTATAATTCCGAGGGCGGTACCCATATCACCGGCTTTAAGACAGCACTGACCCAGCTGGTCAATGCTTATGCCAGAGATCTGGGGATCTTGAAAGACCCGAACAAATTTACTGGTCCTGACACCCGCTGCGGCCTGACCTGTGTCCTTTCTGTCAAACATCCGGATCCCATCTTTGAAGGACAGACGAAAACAAAACTGGGTTCCCAGGATGCTTCCAAAGCAGCCGCTTCTGTAACACAGGAACAGCTGGAACTGTATTTCGACAAGCATCTGGAGACCATTAAGAACGTGATCGCCTGTGCGGAGAAGTCGGCGAAGATAAGGAAGGCAGAGGAGAAAGCGCGCTCGAATCTGATCTCAAAGCAGAAGTTCTCCTTTGATTCTAACGGAAAACTTTCCAACTGTGAGTCCCGGGATGCTTCCAGATGCGAGATCTTTATCGTGGAAGGTGATTCCGCCGGCGGCTCTGCAAAAATGGCCAGAAACCGCACTTATCAGGCCATCATGCCTATCCGCGGCAAGATCCTGAATGTGGAAAAAGCTTCCATCGATAAGGTGCTGGCGAACGCGGAGATCAAGACCATGGTGCTGGCTTTCGGCTGCGGTTTTTCCGAAGGCTACGGGAATGACTTTGATATCTCGAAACTCCGGTATGATAAGATCATTATCATGGCAGATGCGGACGTGGACGGTGAACATATCAGCACCTTATTATTGACATTTTTCTATCGTTTCATGCCGGAGCTGATCTCCGAAGGCCATGTGTACATTGCCATGCCGCCTTTATATAAGGCTGTTCCTGCCAATGGAGAGGAAGTCTACCTCTATGATGATGATGCTTTGGCCAAGTACCGGAAAACACATAAGAATTTCTCTCTCCAGCGTTATAAAGGCCTGGGTGAAATGGATGCCCAGCAGCTCTGGGAGACCACATTGGATCCTGAAAGACGTTTACTTAAACGGGTCAATATCGATGATGCCCGGATGGCGGACAGGATCACGGGACTCTTGATGGGCAGCGATGTGGAACCTAGACGGGACTTCATCCAGGAACATGCGAAGGAAGCCCAGCTGGACTATTAATGACCGTAAAGGAGATTTATGGCAGAACAGATCCTGACAGCTGAATACTCGGAGGAGATGCAGCGGTCCTATATCAATTATTCTATGTCTGTCATCACCGCCCGGGCTGTTCCTGATATCAGGGACGGACTGAAGCCGGTGCAGCGGCGGGTACTTTATGCCATGCATATGCTGGGCCTGAATGCGGACAAACCCCATCGTAAATCCGCCCGTATCGTGGGCGATGCCATGGGTAAATACCATCCCCATGGGGATTCCTCCATTTATGACGCCCTGGTGGTCTTATCCCAGGACTTTAAAAAAGGGATGGCCCTCATCGACGGCCACGGAAATTTCGGCTCCATCGAGGGAGACGGGGCGGCAGCCATGCGTTATACCGAGGCACGGCTTAAAAAGTTTACCCAGGAAGTGTACTTAAAAGACCTGGATAAAAATGTGGTGGACTTTGTCCCCAACTATGATGAGGCGGAAAAAGAACCGGAAGTA
>CACZSO010000306.1 GCA_902783795.1 uncultured Eubacteriales bacterium | reverse complement strand
TCCCCGCTTTGAAAGCGGAATATGCGGCATTTTAATCCATGGCCTCTCTGATCCTGACAACGGCCTGCTGATAATGCACCAGCCTGTTTTTTCTTAGACTTATTCAGTTTTTTAATGTTTCCCGCCAGTCCAGTTCACCTCTGTCCAAACACATGATCAGACATTCTGCTGTGGCGATATTTGTAGCGACCGGAATAGAATAAAAATCGCACAGCCTTATTAATGCATTATGGTCCGCGATCTCATGGAAATGGTCAAGACTTACCTTTTCAAAGGAAATAAGTACATCCACTTCACCGTTCATGATAGCTGTTTCCAGCTGCTTGTCACCTCCCAGGCCCCCGGAAAGAAGCATGGATATATTCAGGCCGGTCACCAGGGCAATGTGCTGACCGGTAGAAGCGGTCGCCATAAGATGGTAGCGGTTCAGTATGTTTTTGTAGGCTATGCAAAAATTCTCAAGCAGTACTTTCTTCTCGTTGTCGGCATGCAAAGCAATTGTGATCATCTGACTCCTCTGAATATTATCCAAAATGCATAATCAGTTTAAGATAAAGTTACAAATCATTATACATTTTACCTTTATATATTAAAAAAATCAATAGCTTTTAGTGAAAAAAACTATATTTTTCAAGGTTTTTTTTAATCTTTTTCACGTATTTTCTTCATTGAATATTTCATGTCCATCAGGTGATTCTTTTTTCTTAAGAACACGGAAATTTAACAAATTAGCACTTGACGGAGGTGAGTGCTTATGCTATAGTATGACCAGAAGTTAGCAATCATAGCACAAGAGTGCTAACAACGGTCAGGAGGGAATATATAATGGATCTTGACAGCAGAAAATTGCAGATATTAAGGGCCATTATCCAGACCTACCTGGAAACCGGAGAGCCGGTGGGCTCACGGACGATCTCTAAATTCGGTGACCTGAATGTCTCTTCGGCGACCATACGGAATGAAATGGCTGATCTGGAAGAAATGGGTTATATTGAACAGCCCCATACGTCAGCAGGCCGTATCCCTACAGATAAAGGATATAGGCTGTATGTTGATGAAATGATGGAAGACCGGAAACGGGAAGCCTTAGACCTTCATGAGTTTCTGAACCGGCGGATGGATCATGTGGAAAACGTGCTGAAACGTATGGCGCGGATCCTGGCAGTAAATACAAATTATGCCACCATGGTCACAGGCCCTTCAGTGAATGATACAGAACTTAAGCTGATCCAGCTTTCTCATCTGGATTCCCGTCATCTGGTCTGTGTCATCGTTTTGCAGGGCAATGTCATGGAAAACCGTGTCATTGAAGTGGATTCCAGTCTTACGAACGAAGAGATCCTGAGGCTGAACATCCTGCTTAATTCCGTACTTCAGAACCGTTCATTGAATGAGATCAGCCTGCCCATGATCCGTTCTCTGAAAGAACAGGCAGGAGATTATTCAGGCGTTATCGGGCAGGTGCTGGAAGCTATTGCAGAGACCATTTCTTCAGGGAAAGAACAGAAACCGGAGCTTTATACCTATGGTACCACGAATATCTTCAAATATCCGGAGCTTCGGGACGGATCTGCAGCTACCGATATCATATCGGCCTTTGAAGAGAAGGATCAGCTTTTAGATATCCTGAATGATCATTTAAGATCTAACCGGGACATCCAGGTATATATAGGCAATGAAACTTCATTGTCCTCTATGGCGGACTGTTCCGTCGTCACGGCAAATTACGAGCTGGGCAAAGGTGTCAGAGGCACCATCGGTATCGTAGGGCCGAAGCGTATGGATTATGAACATGTGATCAGTACACTGAAGACCCTCATGGACCAGCTCGATAAGATATATAATAATAAAGAGTAGCGGAGGTCTGAAATGCCGGAAATTAAAAATAACACACCGGAAAATGAAGAAGAGATTCTTGAAAATACGGATGATTTGAAGGCGGAAGACACAGAGGAACTGACGGAAGAAGAACCTGAGGAAACACCGGAAGAAACCGTAGAAGAAACTGTTTCGGAAGAAGTTCCAGAGGATGCAGCTGAGGGACCCGAAGTCCTGACAGAGGAGCCGGAAGAAAAGAAAAGCTTTTTCTCACGGAAGAAGGATAAAAAGATAGCCGAATATGAGGAAAAGATCCTGAAGCTCACTGACCAGATGCAGCGTCTTATGGCGGAATTTGATAATTACCGCAAACGGACTGAAAAAGAAAAATCCTCCATGTTTGACAATGGCGTCATGAAAGCAGTGGAAAGAGTCCTTCCGGTGGTGGATAATTTCGAACGCGGTATTTCTTCTGTTCCTGAAGAAGACAGGGACGACCAGTTCTATAAGGGAATGGATCAGATATACAAGCAGCTTGTAAAGGTCCTTTCGGACCTGGGGGTAGAACCCATGGAAACGGTGGATAAACCCTTTGATCTGAACCTGCATAATGCCGTGCTGCAGGTTCCTTCGGAAGAGGAAGAGAAGAGCGGCATGGTAGCGCAGGAGCTGCAGAAAGGCTATACCTATAAAGGCAATGTTTTAAGGCATGCCATGGTATCAGTCTATGAATAATAAAAAATAAGTATAAAGGAGCATAGAATCATGGGAAAAATTATTGGTATTGATCTAGGTACAACGAATTCATGTGTAGCTGTTATGGAAGGCGGACAGCCGGTAGTCATCACGAATCTGGAAGGCAGCCGTACCACACCGTCAGTCGTTGCTTTCACAAAGAACGGCGAGCGTCTGGTAGGTGAGTCTGCAAAACGTCAGGCTGTGACAAACTCTGACCGCACCATCTCCTCTATCAAGAGACACATGGGCACAGATTATAAAAACACCATCGACGGCAAGACTTATACTCCGCAGGAGATCTCGGCCATGATCCTGCAGAAATTAAAGAGTGATGCTGAGAATTACCTGGGCGAGAAAGTCACGGAAGCCGTCATTACCGTTCCGGCCTACTTTAACGATGCACAGCGTCAGGCGACAAAAGATGCCGGCCGTATCGCAGGACTGGATGTTAAACGTATCATCAACGAGCCCACCGCGGCAGCCCTGGCGTATGGCCTGGATAATGAAAAAGACCAGAAGATCATGGTCTACGACTTAGGCGGCGGTACCTTCGATGTTTCCATCATCGAGATCGGTGACGGCGTTATCGAAGTTCTGGCAACGAACGGCGATACCCACCTGGGCGGCGATGATTTTGATGATAAGATCACGAACTGGATGGTAGACGAATTCCGGAAACTGGAAGGCGTGGATCTTTCCAAAGATAAAATGGCCCTGCAGCGTCTTAAAGAAGCTGCCGAGAAAGCGAAAAAAGAGCTTTCCACAGCTACCACAACGAATATCAATCTGCCTTTCATCACCGCGACGGCAGATGGCCCGAAACATCTGGATATGAACCTGACCAGGGCTAAATTTGATGAACTGACCCATGACCTGATCGAGCGTACGGCAGTGCCGGTCCAGAATGCTTTAAGAGATGCCGGTATCTCGGCTTCCGAACTTTCCAAGGTCCTTCTGGTAGGCGGCTCTACCCGTATGATCTCTGCACAGGATAAGGTTCGTTCCTTAACAGGCCATGAGCCCTCTAAGACATTGAACCCGGATGAATGCGTGGCCATCGGCGCGGCTATCCAGGGCGGTAAGCTTTCAGGCGAAGCCGGCACCGGCGATATCCTGCTGCTGGACGTTACACCGCTGACATTGTCCATCGAGACCCTGGGCGGCGTTGCGACTCACCTGATCGAAAGGAATACCACCATCCCCACAAAGAAGAGCCAGATCTTCTCTACGGCGGCAGATAACCAGACCGCTGTGGACATCAACGTGGTCCAGGGTGAACGTCAGTTTGCCCGTGATAATAAGTCTCTGGGCCAGTTCCGTCTGGATGGTATCCCGCCGGCACGGCGCGGCGTCCCGCAGATCGAAGTGACCTTTGATATCGATGCGAACGGTATCGTCAATGTTTCCGCTAAGGATCTGGGCACCGGCAAAGAACAGCATATCACCATTACCGCCGGCTCCAACATGTCCGATGCGGATATCGAAAAGGCTGTCCGTGAAGCTCAGGAATTTGAGGCACAGGATAAGGCCCGTAAGGAAGGCATCGATGCCAGAACTGACGCTGATTCCCTGATCTTCCAGACCAGACAGGCCATGGAGCAGGTGGGGGATAAGCTGGATCCTTCGCTGAAAGCCACCGTTGAAAATGACCTTAAGGCATTAGAGGATGCAGTCAATGCTTCCGATATCAATAACATGACACCTTCAGATACCGAGAATATCAAGGCGAAGAAGGAGACTTTGCTGAATTCCGCTAACCAGCTGTTTGCAAAGATGTACGAGCAGACCCAGGGAGCTTCCCAGCAGGGCGGCTACCAGGATACCGGGTATACCGGCCAAACTTCTAACGGCCCGGACGATGATGTGGTGGATGGCGACTTCAGAGAAGTCTGATCGTGAACTTTATAAGTTCCTTTAAAATCCATAATTGCGGCCCCGTAAATGTTACGGGGCCGTATAGAGGTTGATATGGCAGATAAAAGAGATTATTACGAGGTCCTGGGAGTCAGCAAAACGGCCACGGACGATGAATTGAAAAAAGCCTACCGGACGCTCGCGAAAAAATATCATCCTGATGCGCATCCGGACGATAAAGATGCAGAAGCTAAATTTAAAGAAGCGTCTGAAGCTTATGCCGTGCTTTCCGACCCGGAAAAGCGGCAGCAGTATGACCAATACGGCTTTGCTGCCTTTGGTGAAGGAGCGGGTAATTCCGGTTTCTCCGGCTTTGATTTTAATGCTTCCGGTATGGGTGATATTTTTGGTGATATTTTCGGTGACCTGTTTGGTACCGGAGGTTTCGGCAGTTATTCTTCCAGATCCGGCCGGGGCGGTGCTCAGCGGGGTGCGAATGTCCGTACTGCCGTGCGGATCTCCTTTGCAGAAATGGTCAAAGGCTGTGAGAAAAACATAACGCTGAATTTAAAAGAAGAGTGCGAGACTTGCCATGGAACCGGCGCAAAGCCCGGATCTGCAGTGGAGACCTGTAAAAAATGTAACGGCACCGGTCAGGTGACTTATACCCAGCAGTCCATTTTCGGCATGATGCGGAACGTACAGGCCTGTCCTGACTGCGGCGGCACCGGTAAGATCATAAAAGAAAAATGCCCCGACTGCCGCGGCGAAGGCTTTAAGACGGTGAAGAAAACATT
>CACZSO010000305.1 GCA_902783795.1 uncultured Eubacteriales bacterium | reverse complement strand
TTGTCAAGACCAAAAACACAAGATATAGTATTTTTTAGTCTATGCCCCGGATACCGGCGTTTTTGACAAACAAGGCTGCTTCCTCCCGGAATGTGTGCATTTCCGCCTTTGAGCAGGCAGAAAAGCCAGTTCCTATCAGGTTTCCGGAATCCACGAAGGCCTGCAGGTACCAGTGGAGCGCGCCTTCGATCCATGCTCCGATCTTTCTGATATCCTCCAGGGTATGGAGCTCTTTTACCACGGTGGTCCTGAACTCATAGGGGACGATGTCTGTCTTCAGAAATTCCACGGTCTCCCTAAGCGGCGCAAGGTCCAGTTTCTCTCTCCCGCAGGTCTCCGGGTATTTTTCCGGGCTGTTTTTGATATCCACCGCCACATAGTCTGCCAGGCCTTCTCTCACGATGTTCTTTAAGCGTTCAGGGAAAAAGCCGTTCGTGTCCAGTTTCACCGCATAGCCCATGGCCTTGACGCGCCTCAGGAAATCTTCGATCCCCGGCTGTATCAGCGGTTCTCCCCCGGTCACTGCCACCCCGTCCAGCAGCTTTTTTCTCTTTTCCAGATAGGAAAAGATCTCTTCCTCCGGAATGGGCTCGCACTCATCTGCTTCTGTGACAAGCAGTGCATTATGGCAGAAAGGACAGCGCAGGTTGCAGCCTCCCGTAAAGACCGTGCAGGCTGTATGCTGGGGAAAATCCAGCAGGGTCAGTTTCTGGAATCCCAGGATAAGCATCAGATCCACCTCCTGTGAAAATCAGCACAAAAAAAAGATGTGCGGTATGTATTATACCGCACATCTAGTTTTAAATCAATACCAAAAACACTATATCTTGTGTTTTTATCAGGTATTTGCGATCACATAGGCTGCCAGGATATCCGCGCCCTTCTCTCCGTTTCCGTTGACCACCATATCCGCATACCAGCGGGTGGGCTCCACGAATTCATCATGACGGTAGCGCACCGTATCCAGATATCTTTCCGCGATCTCATCCATGGTCTGGTTCTTCAGTACCATATGCTTATGGATCCGGCGGAACAGACGCTCATCTGAGGGAAGGTCCACGAAAACCTTAATATCGCACTTTTCACGGCATTCAGCGAGGTGCAGGGTCAATAACCCTTCCACGATCACAACATCGAGATCCGGGCTGTTTTTCGCGTCCTCAATGGCCTTATAGAACTCATCCAGCCGGAAAGAATCCGGATGGTTGTGTTCCGGGTATTCGATGCCGGTAAAAGGAGCGATGACCGTAGGCGTCACTTTCTTGAAATAAGCATCCATATGGATCAGGGCTGTCCGCTTCCCCGCCCCTTTCAGTCTTTCCTGCAAGGCTTCCGACAAGGTCGTCTTCCCGCTGCAGGTACCGCCGGCGATTCCGATCACCATCATAACTGCCTCCTTACTCTGCTGTAAAGGTGATGTTCTTGCATGCCGCTGTTTCAATATACGGCTTTGCGTCCGGATAAGCCGAGCTTCTCAGCATGAGGGAAAGGATCCTCTCTGCACAGGCTGAGATCTCATTCCGGGTCACTTCACCTTTTTCGTACGCTTCCGTGATCTCACGGATATCTTCCATGGTGCCGGGCTCGATCAGGTCATTGCCGGCCTTCATGCAGAGTGCCGGAGAAGCCTTGTCGTACTTGTCAGAAATGTCGAAGCTTAAGCCCTTTGAAAGGGAGGAGGTGGTGAGCCAGTCTGTCATGACGATGCCCTCGAAGCCCCACTCATCTCTCAGAGTATCCTGAAGCATATCCTTATAGTTCGCCGCATGCACACCATTGATCAGGTTATAGGATGTCATGATGGCCATGGGCTGCGACTCTGCCACTGTGATCTCGAAGGAACGTAAGTAGATCTCACGCATGGCCCGCTCAGAAACATGGCTGTTGGTGAACATCCGGTTATCTTCCTGGTTATTGGCCGCAAAGTGCTTGATGGTGGTGCCGATGCCTTTATGCCGCTGTACCCCTTCTGTATCCGCTGCCGCACACTTGCCTGCCAGCAGTGGATCTTCGGAATAATACTCAAAGTTCCGGCCACAAAGCGGGTTTCTGTGGTTATTCATGCCCGGAGCCAGCCATAAGTGGACACCGAACTCTTCCATCTCAGACCCGACAATGTCACCGCAAGTCTTCAAAAGATCCATGTTCCATGACGCTGCCAGTGTGAAAGCGATGGGAATGGCGGTGCAGTACTGATAATACTTGGTATAGCCTGAAGGATCAAATCCTTCCGGATAGCGTTCGCCGTAAGCCGGGTTCAGGCCTACAAAAGTACCATCCTCTTTGCCCATGAACACAGGGGTAAGCCGCAGTCCGGCCGGGCCGTCTGAAAGTTCCAGGACAGGCAGTTTCCTGCCTTTTACATATTCAGTGGTCTCACCGGCACAGCCCGGCACATGCAGTGATGCATGGCCTAAGACTGCCATCATATCATTGGGGTCTGTATTCTCGTCAAAGTTGCCTACACAGATCTTGATAAGTTCATCGATGGTCAGCTGGGAAGCCAGTTCCTGTACCGTATATCTGCCCGCATAGACATCGTCCATGGTGATCACGGTGCCGGGATTCTTATCTTCCACGATCTCATGCTCACCGGAATAAACCACTTCGATGACCGGGATATCTTCCGCCTTCAGGGCCTTTGCCGGGGCTGCCTTGATCTCATCCAGTTCTTCCGGATAGCTGTAAGGCACAACCCCTTCCGGGACCAGGTCGGCTTTCTTTTCAGAATCATCAAAGAGATTCTTTACTTTCTTCGTGATGACGGTATCATCCAGCACCACTAAAGCTGCCACATGGCTCTTCCTGGAGCTTATGCCCACACGGATGATGTAAGCGCCTTTTTCCAGTACCCAGGCGGCTTTTGCTTCTGAATAGGAAGCCAATGAAGCAGCCTTGATCTCCAGGGCCAGCACCTGCTCTTCCCCGGGAGCCAGTTCCTTCGTCTTTCCGAAGGCTTTCAGTTCCTGGTAAGGTTTATCGATCTCACCCTTCGGGGCGCTGACATAGACCTGGATCACTTCCTTGCCGGCCACATCGCCGGTATTCTTCACATTGACACAAACAGTGATCTTATCCTTTTCTACGGCAGTATCCACTGTCTTTACATCGAAAGTGGTGTAGGAAAGGCCATAGCCGAATTCATAAGCCGGGGCAATGTTGAAGGTATCGAAATAACGGTAGCCTGTGTAAATGCCTTCAGTATAGAACTCATCCTCGATATCGCCGTCATTATGGCTGAAGGTCGGAGAAGAAGCATAATCTTCATATCTGGCTGCCCAGGTATCTGTCAGACGGCCGGCCGGATATCCTTTGCCTTTCAGCATGTCCGCCACAGCCAGACCGCCGATGTTGCCCAGCTGGCCCACCAGCACTACCGCGTCCGGTCCATCTTCTGCTTTCAGCACATCCGACTGGATCACGCCGCCGATGTTTAAAAGCACGATGGTCTTTTTATAGTTTTTCTTAAGGAAGCGGATGTTCGCTTCATCTGCCTCGGAAAGCAGATAGTCGCCAGGCACACAGTTACGGTCATTGCCTTCGCCTGAAGTACGGGCGATGACATAGACTGCTGTATCTGTATCGCTTTCCTTCACATCCTCTTCATCCACCAGGGCTACCGCCGTGGCATTAAAGGATTTTAACGCCAGCATCAGGGTGGGATCCGTACCAGATTCTTCGCAGGTCTTTATGATATCATCGATGAAAGCCTTGTGTTCCTGCTCGATAATATCCTCCTGCTTTTTGAACCAGGTATCGTTGGTGATGGTGAAGCCCTCTTCGAGAAGACCTTCATAGATGTTCACGGAACGCCGGACATAAACATCACCGGATCCGGTACCGCCTTTGATGGTGCCCTTTGCGCCGTTGCCGAACAGCGCGATCTTCTGGGGTCCGTCAAGGGGGAGGACCTTACCGTCATTCCTCAGAAGCACCATACATTCTACCGCCAGTTCCCTGACCCTGTTCTGGTTCTCTCTCTCGCGGACGGAAACCTCAGGATCCGTCGTAGCTCTGAATACTGCCATGTCATTCTCCTTTTTATTTCTTTTGTAAGCTTTCTCTAAAGGAAAGCCTTTTTCTTAAATATTTCTGATCTTCAGGAACATCCAGTTGCCCTGCATATAGCGGATCACCACCAGGATGGTACGGATCATCTGGTCCAGGGCAATGGCATACCAGGCACCGTATAATCCCATGTCAAGGAGTCTGATGAATACGAAGCCCATGCCTGTCCTGATCCCTAATACCGTGATCAACGTGATGATAGCCGTGGCCCTGGTATCTCCCGCTCCTCTTAAAGAACCGGCCAGGACGAACTGGCCGCACTGGAAGGGCTGCAGGAAAGCTACGAAGAACATGATCCGCGCACCGGTCGTTATGACCGTGGGATCATCATTATACAGGCCCACCAGCTGCTTCCCGAAGAAGATGAAGACCAGTGCCAGGACGATGGAGCAGGCGATACCTACCGTTGACGCTCTCATGGAATAGTGTTTAGCCATATCCGGCCGGTTCTTACCCAGGGACTGTCCTACCAGGGAGGTAGAGGATACAGCTATAGCCTGGCCCAGCATGAAGGACATGGACATGATGTTCATACATACGGTATGCGTGGCGTAGAAGATACTGCCGGTGCTGACCACCAGACGCCCAAAGATAATCATACCCACACGCATGACCAGCTGCTCACCCATGGACGGGATGCCGATGGAAAAGATCTGGGCGATGGCGTTTTTGTCCGGCTTGAAACCGTCTTTTAAGCGCAGGTGCAGGTACTGCTTCTCCGACTTGTGCATCACCTTGTACATGGCGATCACAAAGGCCGTAAACTGACCGATGATGGTAGCTAAAGATGCACCGATGATACCTAAAGCCGGCGCGCCTAAATGACCATAGATCAGGACCCAGTTAAAGAACACATTGACCACGTTAGCGATGGTGTTATAGATCATGGCTGTCCGTGAGTCACCGGCACCTCTTAAGGCTGCCGTACAGACAAAGGTCAGGGCCAGGGGCACGAAACCGATCATCTGGATCCTTAAATAATCTCCCGCATCCTTGATGGTCTCATCTGTTGCGCCCACGAATCTCAAAAGAGGATTCGAGAAAATATAACCCAGAAAAGCCAGGGCCACAGAGATCAGCAGTGTCATCATCAAAGACTGCCTCATGATGAGGTTCGCCCGTTCCGGCTGCTGCGCCCCCTTAAAACGCGCTACCATGGCTGTGGTGCCTACGCAAAGAGACTGGATGAGCATCATCAGGATAAACTTCGGCTGAGTGGTAAGGCCTACTGCCGTGACCGCATTGTAATGGATCTTACCCACCATCATCAGGTCTACCATGGAAGCCAGCTGGGTAAGGGCCAGTTCTATCATGGAAGGCCAGGCAATGGTCAGGATATCCTTATAGATGCCTTTATTTGTCACTCCTTCGGGCAGGGGACTTTTTTTCGTCCGTCTGAATTCGTCGACCTGCTGCTGATTCCAGAACGGCAGGTTATCTAAAGCCAGACGTTTTAACTTACTTGTTGCTGCTTTTTCACTCATATAACTTCCTCCGCTCTGACCGCTTACTGTTTTTATTGTAATGCATTCAGTTAATAAATACAAGCCGGAATTGCGGAAGATATGTGTTACTTTCCTTCTGCCTTTCCGGCTTGTGTATTTAACTTTTTTATAAAACAGCTTCGATAGCCTTTAAGAAATCATCATACTCTTCAAAGGCCGGATACTGCGGATAATCTTTCTTGATAGCTTCTGTGGTACGGAACAAAAAGCCCGCTTTTGATGCCTGGATCATCTTCAGATCATTGAAGGAATCCCCGGCAGCAATGGTCTCGAAACCCATGGCCTGCAAGGCTCTCACGGAAGTCAGCTTAGAATCCTGGACCCTCATCTTAAAGCCGGTGATCTCCCCGTTTTCCGCAACCTCCAATGTGTTGCAGAACAGGGTGGGATAATTCAGTTTTGCTATCAGGGGCATGGCAAACTGGTCGAAGGTATCACTTAAAATGACCACCTGTGTCTCTTTTCTTAAGGTATCCAGGAATTCCCTGGCTCCCGGCAGGGGATCGATCTTCCGGATGGTAGCCTGGATCTCTTTTAAGCCCAGGCCATGTTCCTTCAGAATGCCGATCCTGAATCTCATCAGCTTATCATAATCCGGTTCGTCCCTGGTGGTCCGGGAAAGCTCCGGGATCCCGGTCTCCTTAGAAAAGGCGATCCAGATCTCCGGGGTCAGGACTCCTTCCATATCAAGACAAACGATATTCATGCGCACGCTCTCCCTTCCTGTATTTTCCTGTTATAACAGCAGGCTGACGGCCTTTTTCCAGCCCTCATACCGCTCTTCTGCTTCCTTAACATCCATCTTTGGCATGTAGCTTTCGAAGCTCTCTTCTTCTTTCTCAGGGAAGGCCTTTAAAGCTCTTCCTGCGCACATGGCCGCGCCCATGGCAGAAAGCTCCCCTTCAGAAGAGACTCTCACTGTATCCTGCAGGATATCCGCCTGACGCTGCATCAGCCAGGCATTGCCAGAAGCGCCGCCGTCGGCACGCAGTTCGATATGCGGCACGCCCATGGCTGTCTGGCACAGTTTCACGATATCTGTGATCTGGTAGACGATGGCATCCAGACCGGCCCTGATGAGTTCTGCCCGGCCGGTATTCCGGTTCATCCCCACAAAAGCTGCGGAAACATCGGCGCGGTAATACGGAGCTCCCAAACCGGTAAATGCCGGCACCAGGTAGGTATGGTCCGCCGGGTTCGCCTTTCTGGCCCAGTCCTCTGACTCCGCGGCGCTCGATAAAAGCCCCACATCATCCTTAAGCCAGGTCACGATGGCCGCGGAATAATTGATATTGCCCTCCAGACAATAGCTCACCCGGCCGTTCACCTTGAAAGCAACGGAGGTCACCAGGCCCTGGTCATTCCGAAGATCTTCGGGACCAACGTTCATCATGACGGAGGATCCGGTTCCGTACGTCACCTTAGCCATGCCTTTCTCGAAACAGCCATGGCCGTACAGGGCTGCGTGGGAATCTCCCAGCATGGCATGGACCGGAATGGGCTTTTTCAAAAGACCGTCAAAGGTGGTCTCGCCGAAATAACCGTCAGAATCTGTAAGCTCGGGAAGAGCTGAACGGGGGATTCCGAAAGCCTTGATGATCTCTTCATCCCAGGTCAGGGAATGGATATTCAGCATCTGGGTCCGGGAGGCATTCGAATAATCTGTTTTAAAGGACGCGCCGCCGGTCAGCCGGTATAAAAGGTAGCTGTCCATGGTGCCGCAGGCCAGTTCATCTTTTTCTGCCAGTTCCTTTGCCTCGGGAACATTTTCAATGATCCAGGCCAGCTTTGCTGCCGAATAATAAGGTGACAGGGGCAGGCCTGTCTTTTCCTGCACTTTTTCGCCGAAACCGTCTTTATTCAGCCGCTGGCAGATGGCTTCACCTCTGGTACACTGCCAGACCACCGCATGATAGACCGGCAGGCCTGTCTTTTTATCCCAGGCAATGGAAGTTTCCCGCTGGTTTGAAATGCCTACGCCTAAAATGTTCTCTTCCGGGACCTGGCTGTTCGTAAGTAACTCTTTCACGATGGCCAAGGTGTTATCCCAGATCTCATTTCCGTCATGCTCTACCCAGCCCTTTTCATCTATATACTGTTTATGAGGGCGGTCTGCACGGCAGACTATTTTACCTTTTTCGTTAAAAAGCATGGCCTTCGTACCCTGAGTACTCTGGTCGATACCAATAATATAATCAGACATGATAAACTCCTAATGTGTGTTACACCTCATCCGTCATGCTTCGCATGCCACCTTCCCCTCAAGGGGAAGGCTTATCTCATTCGTCAGCCTTTCCCAAAAGGGAAGGTCAGAGGGCGATGATGACGCGCTGGGCGATGTCAAAACCGGTGAGGCCGTAATAGCCGTAGACTTCTTCCGACGTTCCGGTAACTACCGGGGCATCCGGAAGGGACAGGATCATGGCTTTTTTCGGACAATTCTTCGCCAGGCTCATGGCGGTGATGGAGCCTAAGCCGCCATAAGGCGAATGCTCTTCCGCCGTGACCACCAGGGATACATCCTTCACTTTTTCGAGGAAAGTAGCCTCATCAAAAGGTTTGACGCAGTACATATCCAGGACAGTTGCATAAATGTCATGTTCCTTTAAGATCTCCATGGCTTCCACGCAGGGCTTCACCAGCTCGCCGCAGGCCACGAACAGCACATCCTGGCCGTCACCGATTACCGTAGCCTTATCCATCTCGAAAGGTACCTGGCCCTCGGCATAGACATCGTCCACCGCATTCCGGCCCACCCGGACGTAAGCCGGCTTATCATCCTCGATCAGCGCCTCCATCAGTTTCTCTGTCTGGAACCGGTCTGAAGGGCAATACACCCGCATGTTGGGGATGGCGGTCATGGAAGCAAAATCCTGGGCTGAATGATGGCTCATGCCCAAAGCCCCATAGGAAATACCGCCGGAAATACCGATCAGCTTCACATTCACATTGGAATAGGCTACGTCCACCTTCGCCTGCTCATAAGAGCGGGTGGAAAGGAAGGAGGCCGGTGAGAAAGCAAAGGGCTTTTTCCCGACTTTTGCCAGCCCGGCTGCGCTGGACACCAGGTCCTGCTCCGCGATGCCTGTTTCCACGGACTGTTCCGGGAATTTGTCAAAGAAGGGCGTCATGGAGGCTGAGCCCCGGGCATCAGATGCCAGCGCAATGATCTGCCGGTCCGTCTCCGCTTTTTTCATCAGTACTTCACAGATCATCTGTTTATTCGAGATCTTACTCATAAAAGGGCCTCCTTCTTTTCAGCAAGTTCCTTCTTGATCTTCAGGTATTCTTCTTCCGTGGGCACCCGGTGATGCCAGCCGGCAATATTTTCTATAAAGGACGCGCCTTTGCCCTTCGTGGTATCCGCGATGATGGCAGTGGGCACTCCTTTTACTTCTTTCGCTTCATCGAAAGCCTTTATCAGGGAATCCACATCATTGCCCGCTGTCCGGATCACATGCCAGCCGAAAGCTTCGATCCTCTTCTTCAGATCTTCGTGATGCATGACATCTTCTGTGCTGCCGGAGATCTGCAGGCCGTTCCGGTCAATGACGGCACACAGGTTATCCAGGCCGTAATGGGCGCCTGACATGAAGCCTTCCCAGACGGAACCTTCCGCCAGTTCCCCGTCTCCCATCAGGGTGTAGACCCGGTTTGTACGGCCGTCCATTTTCAGGCCTTTGGCGATCCCTACGCATACCGGGAGGCCGTGGCCCAGAGAGCCGGAATTCATCTCGATGCCGGGCAGCTTATTATTCGGATGGCCAATGTAAGGCGAACCCAGCCGTGAATAACGTGTCACCACATCATCAAAATCCAGGAAACCCTTTTTCGCCAGGATCGTATAATAGGATTCCATTGAATGGCCCTTGGACAGGATGAAATAATCTCTGTCAGGACTGTCAGC
>CACZSO010000304.1 GCA_902783795.1 uncultured Eubacteriales bacterium | reverse complement strand
GAGACCTGGAAGAAGCAGATATCGCCTCCTGGACCAGACCGGACGGCGGCTACTTTATCTCCTTCTATTCCATGCACGGACTGGCGAAAGACATCGTCCGCATGATGAAAGAAGCCGGAGTGGTGCTGACGGAAGCCGGTGCCATGTATCCTTACGGGAAAGACCCGGATGACAGCTGCATCCGCCTGGCGCCCACTTACGTGAGTATCCGGGAGATCGAACAGGCCATGGATGTATTTACTACCGTGGTCCGTCTCTTAAGTGTCAGGAAATTATTGGAGAATAACTGATATGAGTGATGATAATAATAAAAACAGGAGTCATGAATTCTGCTCCAGCTGCCGCAGGTCAGAGTCTGTTACGGGACCTTTGATCCGTATGCCCGGCAATATCAATATCTGCAGGGACTGTCTGCAGCGGTCCATCGATTCCGCCATGCAGATGACCGGCGGTGATCTTTCTATGCTCTTAAATCCCATGGGCATGGATCCGGGGCTTTCCCAGATGCTTTTTAATCTCCAGGATACGAGTGTGGAAAAGGCAGAAGAAGAGACTCCGGAACCTCCGGAAGAAGAACCGGAGGAAGGTTCTGAAGAAGAAAAGGAAGAGAAGAACGGCAGGACTAACCGTCCTCCTATGGGCTTTTCCATGATGATGACACCGGAAGAGTTCCAGTCTTTCTTTGGGCAGCATAAGAAGCGTACTCCGAAAAAAGACCCGGACAGAAAACCGGTGGTGGATCTTTCGAAGATCCCGGCGCCTCATAAGATCTATGAGATGCTTTCTGAGTATGTGGTAGGCCAGGAAAAAGCGAAAAAAGCCATTTCCGTGGCGGTCTATAATCATTATAAACGCATCGCGAATGATGATAAGGACATCGACATCGAAAAGTCAAATATGCTGATGATCGGACCTACGGGTTCCGGTAAGACCTTCCTGGTGAAGACGCTGGCAAAACTTCTGGATGTGCCGCTGGCCATCGCAGATGCCACCTCCCTTACCGAAGCCGGGTACATCGGCGATGACATCGAATCCGTGGTCAGCAAACTTTTAGCGGCAGCGGATAATGATGTGGAGAAGGCCGAGACCGGCATCGTGTTCATCGACGAGATCGATAAGCTGGCCAGGAAGCGGAATGCTACCCAGCGTGATGTCTCCGGTGAATCCGTACAGCAGGGACTGCTGAAGCTGTTGGAAGGTGCGGAGATAGAGGTGCCGGTGGGCGCGAATTCGAAAAACGCCATGGTGCCGCTGGAGACTGTGAACACAAAGAACATCCTGTTCATCTGCGGAGGCGCGTTCCCGGATCTGGAGGATATCATTAAGGAACGGCTGAACGAAAAATCCTCCATGGGCTTTAATGCAGACCTTAAAGATAAATATGATAATGTGGATGTGCTCCAGTATGTGGAGACTGAGGATTTGAGAAAGTTCGGGATGATCCCGGAATTCATCGGCCGTATGCCTGTCATTTTTACTTTGCAGGGCATGACGAAGGCGATGCTGATCCGGGTACTGAAAGAGCCGAAGAACGCCATCATCAATCAGTACCAGCGGCTGCTTCAGATGGATGAAGTAGAGCTTCTGTTCACAGAAGATGCCTACGAGGCCATCGCAGAAAAGGCGCTGAAGAAAGATACCGGCGCCAGGGCTCTTCGGTCCATTATAGAAGAGTTCATGCTGGATATCATGTTCGAGATCCCGAAGGATGAGAATATCGGCCGCGTCACCATCACGAAGGAGTATATCAACGGCACCGGCGGGCCTGTGATAGAGCTTAGGACGGAAAGCCTGCCGCGGATCACGGATCAGCGTCCCTGATCCCGGATAACCATGAACACACAGCCGGTCAATGTCTTTTTATGACCCTGTGGCCTGCGGGTGTCCAGGTTATGAAAGTTCTGTGAAGTGCCGGAAAAGTCTTTTTTTGGCACTTCTTTTGTGTTATAGTAGCAAGGTATAAAAAAACGCGGGGACTTCCCGGCGGGAGGATTTTATGAAAAACAGTATCAAAGTATTACTGGCAGTGGTTTTATCAGGATTGATGATGGTAAGTGCCTGCGGAAGCGCCGGCCAGCCTTCTTATCTGGTGCCGACCACTCATTCAGAGGAGGAAAACAGCACAGAGGCTCCTACGTCAGCACCGGCATCTGAGAGCGCCGAGTCTGTTGACACTTCGGAAGCTGTTACTTCCGGATCCCAGGATGGATCAGAGTCAGCGTCTGAATCTGAATCAGCTCCTGTGGTCACTGAACCGGCCGGGGTGTTTGATTTTACGCCAGACCAGTATTCTTACGGATATACGGAT
>CACZSO010000303.1 GCA_902783795.1 uncultured Eubacteriales bacterium | reverse complement strand
GATGGGCTGTGTGCTTTCCACGATGCTGTAAGCATCCACGCCCTTACCGTTAGTATATGCTTTTACATCCTCAAAGCTTTCAAAACCGTACTTCTCCAGCACGGGTTTAAGCTGAGGCATACGTCCTTCATAATTCTCAAATAAAGCCATTTGCCGTGCCTCCTTATTATTCCTGCCGCGGATCGATCCACTTCACCGCGCCATCTTCAGCCTTAAAGCGGCCATAGGTTCCGATGTTCTTATCATAAGCTTCCTGAGCAGGAACACCCTTCTTAATATCATCCATCATCTTGCCAAGGCTTAAGAACTGGTAACCGCAGACCTGGTCATCTTTATCCAGCGCCATCTTAAGCACATAGCCCTCTGTCATTTCCAGATAACGGGTGCCCTTTGCGCGGGTTCCGTACATGGTGCCGACCATGGAACGAAGGCCCTTGCCCAAATCTTCTAAGCCGGCGCCGATCCTGAGACCGTCGTCAGAGAAAGCGGACTGTGTACGGCCATAGACTACCTGCAGGAACAGCTCACGCATGGCGGTATTGATAGCATCACAGACAAGGTCAGTATTCAGCGCTTCCAGGAGGGTCTTGCCGGGCAGGATCTCACTGGCCATAGCCGCAGAATGAGTCATGCCGGAGCAGCCGATGGTCTCCACCAGTGCTTCCTCAATGATGCCGTCTTTAATGTTCAGGCTCAGCTTGCAGCCACCCTGCTGAGGGGCGCACCAGCCAATGCCGTGGGTATAACCGGAGATATCCTTGATCTCCTTTGCCTGAATCCATTTTCCCTCTTCCGGGATGGGTGCGGGACCATGGTTCGGGCCTTTTGCAACACAGACCATTTCTTCTACTTCTTTCGTGTATTGCATATGACTTATTTCCTCCTGTTCGTAATATTTGCTGAAAGCCACTGCCGGCCCTCATTTTCTGTACTCTTAAGAGCACATAATATTCCGTTTTGATTATACCAAAAACATAGCGGATGTCAACCGAAAACATCGGGCTTCACACCCCCGGACCACACGATTTTCATGTTGATGATTTTCGGGTTTTAGAGTATACTGTAGGCAGCTTACTTAAAAGAAAGGATTTGATCATGATCAAATGTCCCGGCTGCGGAGCGGCCCTGCGCTTTGATCCTCATGAGCAGCTGCTCGTCTGCGACCATTGCGGCTCCAAATATGAACCTGACCAGTTTGAAGAATATAAGTATTCGAATAAGGCAGAGGAAGAACAGGCCCTGGAAGTCACGCTGTACAAATGCCCCAACTGCGGCGCTGAGCTTGTTTCCACGGATGATACCGCTGCAACTTTCTGCTCTTATTGCGGATCCAATGTCATGATGGAAAGCCGGATGGGACGCATCGAATACCCCACCCGCATCCTGCCCTTCCGGCTTGATAAAAAGGACGCGGAGACCGCATATAAGAAAAAACTCCGCGAATCTCTCTTTGCCCCTTCGGACCTGAAAAAAGATTCCGCCCTGGATAAATTCCGCGGCATCTATATGCCTTACTGGAATTATGAATATGAAACCAGCGATACCCTGCATACCACCGGAAAGACTCAGTCCCGGCGGGGAGATTATGTGTACCGGAAATATTATGACATCACCGCCGACGTGGCTGCTTCCTATGATGCTGCATATTTTGATGCTTCTGTGAACTTCGCGGATGACCTGAGCCGCTCGGTAAAGCCCTTCAACACCAAGGAAATAAAGGACTTTAACGCAGCTTATATGTCAGGTTTCTACGCGGACGCGGGCGATGTACGGAAGAGCCTTTATGAACCGGAAGCCTTTGAGCAGGCGGTCTCCTATATGGCTGATGAAGCTTTGGGAGATTCGACCCTGTCCCATTATGGCGTATCAGGGAGTCAGATCGAGAAGTCGATCCATGTCACGAACAAAACTGCCCGCATGAGTCTCTTCCCGGTGTGGTTTATGAGTCTGCGGTCCAGAAACGGCAAGCGTATCTCCTACGCCGCGGTCAACGGCCAGACAGGAAAAGTGGCGGCCGATATCCCCATCGACGTCACTAAATATCTGCTCTTTTCCCTGGTCCTGGCAGTTCCTATCTTCCTTTTGTTTACCGGTTTTCTGACCCTGACACCCGGAAAAGCGCTGTTCCTTTCCATCATTCTGAATATCATCGGCCTGCTGATCCTGCGCTCCAATATCCGGAAAGCTAAAGAGACGGATGATCGGACAAAGGATAAGGCTTTCCAGGAGAAGAAGATGAAAGAAGAACAGGAAGCCGCTGAAAAGGATCCCGAAAACAGAAAGAAATCCGCGTCTATGACCGTGAAAAAAAACAGTAAGCCCATGTCCGCCGGTCTGAAGTTCCTCCTGATCATCGTGCTGGGTTTTGTAGGATTTAATGTTCTAACAATCGGCGCCGCCTTTATTTATGAACTGGCCCAGGAATTCCTGACTCACGAGATCATGTACTGGATCATGGGCGGTCTGGCTGTCATCGCTCTTATCATCACGATCCTGGTGCTGAGGAAAAAGAAGTCCGAGTACTCGAATATGGCCATCATCAAACCGCTGCTGGGGATCCTGGCCTGTGTGATCGTTTATATGATCAAACCCGTGCAGGACTACTGGTATTACGGGGCTGCCATTTTTGCCATCATCATGATGCTGCTTTCCGTGGTGGATATCATCAAACGGTATAATATCAGCGCCACTCATAAAATGCCTCAGCTCATGTCCCTTTTCCTGGCCTTCTCCTTAGGCGCTGCCTGTGTTTTAAGCCCGCTTGCTGTTTCTGCGGCCGGGGATTTCCGGGCAGAGATCGAAGATGATGCCGACCTGCTTACCGACGAAGAGGAACAGCTGCTGATGCATGATATGCTGCCCCTGACGGCTTATGGGCATATTGCCTTTGCTTCCATCAGCGAAAACCCCACCACCACTTCTTCCTATGCGGCCCAGTTCTATTATGGACGCTATGGGAATGAAAGCGGTACCGTACTTCTGATCGACATGGATAACCGGGAGATCTACCTGGTCTCCGCGGGGCATAATTATAACATCATTGATAAGGGAAAAGCTTATTCCATCACTGACAACAGCTACCGCTATGCCTCGAAAGGCGAGTATTATCAATGTGCAAAAAGCATCTTTGAGCAGTGCCTCACCGTACTGGAAGGCGGTCGGATCGCAGAGCCCATGAAACATATTTCCAATGCGCTTCTGTCCATTCTGATCGCCCTGCTGATCTCATTTCTGATCGTGTCTTCTGCCGCTAAAAAGCGGGAAGCCACCCTGAAGGACCTGATCAGAAGCTCTCAGGCCTTCTTCAGTATGAGCGAAGTGACCCCGGTCTTCTTAAGAGAAACGAAGACCTATGATCCCATAACATCCGACTCCGGCAGCAGCGGCGGCGGTTTCTCCGGCGGTGGAGGAGGCGGCTTCTCCGGCGGTGGCGGCGGGGGAGGCGGCGGCTTCTCCGGCGGCGGTGGCGGCCACAGCTTCTAACCCACTTCTCAATACAGCAAAAAGGAAGGGAATGGACCCTTCCTTTTTCTTTTTCCTGACATTTACATAGTCAGAGTTTACTTCGCATCTTGTGCTTCTTTTTTAAACTGCGTAATAATACATATCCTCGTTGCAGCAGTATACCACCGGAAGCTGATAATCCACCAGCCGGCTCATCCAGGTCACCGCGTGCTTCATGCCCAGCTCTTCCCAGTTAAAATGCCCCAGCTGCAGCATGGCTTTGTTCATGCCCATATCGCCGGCATCTTTAAAGTACTCCGCGATCTCCCAGTCGCAGTATTCACCGGGAAGTAAGAGGTCATACCCGCCTTCATCGAATTTTCTGATAAATTCCGTATTTCCGGGGAACAGATGGGCTCCCAGGGCAATGGTCCTGACCACTGTGTCGGGATTTCCTATGATACGCACATTATTCAGATGCAGCTTCTCGATCAGCAGTTTCGTAATATCTTTAAGAGGAGTAGGCGGCATGGTAAAGGTCCAGTTAATATCGCCGAAGTCCTTATCCGCCATCCAGTCAAAATCTGCATAGGCCTGCCAGCCCAGCTCTGTGGTCATACCGAAAAAGATGCCGTCAGGTTTATGGGCATGGATCCGGTCATGGTCGCGGAAGATGACGATGTTATATTCATCCAGCAGCTTTTTCTTCGCGTTCGCCACCGTATTATTTACCAGCCAGTCCTGTTCATCCATATGGCTGTAGAAAGCCGGTTCATGGACTAAAAGCAGGTTGCAGCCGGCCTGGTGGGCTTTTTCGATCACCTTCGGCGAGGCGTAGATAGCCGTTGCAATGCCGGTACATTCCTGAGTCGGATCTCCATATTTCAGCACATCACAAGTAGTGGCCAGTTTCTCTCCCAGATCCGGGTGGAAGGCAATGATCCTGTCAATTACTTCCTGAATGGTCATAACGTTTTCTCCTTTC
>CACZSO010000302.1 GCA_902783795.1 uncultured Eubacteriales bacterium | reverse complement strand
TGTGTATGTTCATGTTCTTCATCATGATCATGGTGGTGCTCATGCGTATGCTCATGGTCATGATGGTGATGGTCATGATCATGGTCATGATGGTGTTCATGCGTATGTTCATGGTCATGATCGTGGCCATGCTCATGCGTATGAGTATGGTCACCATTTTCTACTCTGTCAGCCATCTCATGGTCGTGGTGGTGTTCATGCTCATGATCGTGACTGTGCTCATGCTCTTCTTCATGGTCGTGATGATGATGTTCATGATCATGGTGGTGGGAAAACATCTCTTCAGACTCTTCCTGCCCTTCTACCAACACACTCATGTGAGTTCCGGTAATTCCGCATTTTACAGAAGTTTCTCTTTTAAATTCCACACCGGTGATGCCCAGCGAGTTCAATTCTTCTACAAATGCGTCCGGATCCGGAAGAAGTTCTAATAACGCGGCTGTCAGCATATCGCCGGCAGCTCCCATGCCACAATCCAGATATAATGTTCTCATACTGTCCTCCTGATACCTATGACAAGTATTATGTTTCACGGTTGATCTATTAAATTACTAAATTATACTATCCTCTTACAGCCTTTTTCATTCTTTCTTTCCAGAAAGCAGGGAACTTTTTTCCCCGAGCCGTGGTTTCTCAGGTTTCCCCTTCGCACCTCGGCTGTTTGCATCCATTCCAAGCTGGCAGGCAGGCTGTTCATAGCCTTCACAGCGCTTACGTTATCTCCGTGCTTCTGTTATTCTTTTTTCCCGATGTGGTTGATCATGCTGGCGAGGTAGCCTGCGCCGAAGCCGTTGTCGATGTTTACCACGGACACGCCGCTGGCGCATGAATTCAGCATGGACAGCAGGGCGGAAAGTCCGTTAAATGATGCACCGTAGCCTACGCTGGTGGGCACGGCGATGACAGGGCAGTCGGCCAGTCCGCCGATGACGGATGCCAATGCTCCTTCCATCCCCGCGATGGCAATGATGACGGTGGCGGACATGATCTCGTCTAAATGAGAGAGAGTGCGGTGGAGGCCGGCCACACCCACATCATAAAGGCGTATCACTTCGTTGCCGTGTGCCTCGGCGGTCAATGCAGCTTCTTCTGCCACGGGGATGTCCGATGTTCCTCCTGTTGCCACGACAATAGCCCCGATACCGGTCTTTTCCGGCATTTCTCCGACAATGCCGATCCGTGCGTCTTTCCGGTAGTGCATGTCAAAGATCTTCTTCAGTTCATCGGCGTCTTCCGGTTTCAGGCGGGTCACCAGGATGGTCTTTACACCATTATCCTGCATCACTTTCAGGATGCCGATCATCTGTCCCACGGTTTTTCCGGCACCATAGACCACTTCCGGTGCACCCTGGCGGATGGCCCGGTGAAGGTCTACTTTGGCAAAGCCAATGTCTTCAAAGGGTTTCTTTTTTATGGCCAGTAAGGCTTCATCTACAGAAATCGAGCCATTCTTCAGCTCTTCCAACGTACTTCTGATATCGTTGTTCATTTATCTTACCTCCAAGTCCAGCGTGACCGCGGCGTAATATTGTTTCAATTCTTTCAGCACTTTTTCCCGCTCTTTTAGTATAAGCGGCAGTTGCTCTTCTTTCACCTGGATCTTCGCTTTTCCGTTTTCCTGCCGAACACGAAAATCCTTAAAGCCCAGGGACATCATAAATTCTTCTGCCTTTTCTGTGGCCTGCAGTTTCTCCAATGTGATCTCTTCCCCTGTGGGGATCCGGGTCGCCAGGCAGGCATAGGCCGGTTTGTCCCAGGTGAAAAGGCCTGCTTCCTTTGAAAGACGCCGTATTTCCGCTTTTGTGAGTCCGCAGATCCTTAAAGGCGATTTCACTTCCATCTCCTTAAGTGCCCGCATGCCCGGCCGATCATCTGCATCATCGCTGGCATTTGTTCCGTCCAGGATCAATGTATACCCGTCCTCTTCTGCAGCTTTCAGGATCGCAGAAAAGATCTGCTGTTTGCAGTAATAGCAGCGATTTGAAGGATTCTTCCGTACATCGTCACAGGAAAGTACATCCACAGGAATGATCCGCATATCGGCATGCAGCTCTTCCGCCAGTCTCACGGCATCATCCAGCTCAAACTGCGGCTGAAATGCTGCTTTAACATAATAAGCCTTTACATCGGCACCACAGGAAAGCGCAGCATATAAAAGATAGGCCGAATCCACTCCGCCGGAAAAGGCCAGTGCTGCCTTTGGATTCTCTTTAAAAAAGCTCTTGAGATCCATAAAAACCTTTCTGCCTCTCAAGTGAGGTCTTTGTTAAACCGATCCGCCTTCTTACACGCATGGTAATGTTCCGCATAAGCGCATAAGAAGGCATACCCTCCCGATTTCTAAAGGGATCGTATGCCTTCATGAACACACTTTTCAATTATATTTTATCATAAGGATCCGTATAAAGTCAATGTCCTTATCCTTTTGCCGCCGCTTAAAAACGGGGAATTTACTGTCTTAAATCCGTATCAGCACCTTTCTGACACGGCCTGCAAGAAACATCGCCAGGCCCATCTTGATCAGGTCAGGAATGATATACGGAAACACACACATAGACAGGATCGAGATCACACCCATCGGATTTCCTGTTTTTGTGTAGACAGCACTGAACCAGAGGGTCCCGACAGTATAGCACAGAAACAATCCAAAAAGAAGCACAAAAGCAGTGACCTTTTTCTGTCTGGCCATCCAGGGCTCAGCCAGCATATAGATAAGTCCGGTAAAGAGAAAGCCAATGATGTACCCTCCGGTGGGTCCCATGAGGTGGCCGATGCCTCCTCGAAACCCCGAAAAGACCGGCACTCCCACGATCCCCAGCAGGATATAGAGGGCCACCGCCAATGTCCCGTCCCGCCCGCCTGAGACCAACAGTACAAAAAACACTGCAAAAGTCTGCATCGTAAAGGGTACAGTAAAAGGCACCGTGATCCAGGAACAGATGCAGATCACCACGGCTGACAAGGCGATCACGCTCATCCGTTTTACCGTTACTGTCATGATTACTTAACTCCTTTTACCGGCCTTTCCGATCATTCCTCCCAGCCAGAGGATCAGGAAGATGACCGCTGTCACTGCCAGGAGGAAAACAAGGAAATTCAAGGGGTCAAAGACCAGTTTATGGGTGGCAGCCTGGTCCGGTGTCATCCCATAAACATGAACTGCCCTCAGGCCAAAACCATTTTCTATGGTGATCTCGCCTCCGTGATGTTTCAGCGACCACCTCAGATGCTGATGCTCCAGATAATACCGGTAATTGATGTAAAGACCCGTCAGGGTGATCACCAGCGCAATGGTTGCTGAAATAAGTACTCTTTTAAGCATATCCGTTACATTGGCTCCCTTCCGCCGCAAAGATAAAACGCGGTCAGAAGGCCCGGGCCGCAGTGTGCGCCGATGACGACGCCGAGGCAAGTGATGGTGATCTCGCCCATCTGCGGGAAGGCTTTTTTCACCTCATCCCGGATCCATTCTGCATCTTCTTTGCAGTCCGCGTGCAGCAGATGCATCTCCTGCCCCGTGCAGTCGATCTTATTCAGGTCATTGACAATGCCGCTTAAGATGGCATTGAGGGCTGCCTTCCGGCCCCTCACTTTTTTCACCACGTCCAATGTGCCTTCATCGGGCACATAAAGTACGGGTTTTATATTCAGCAGCGTGCCGACCAGGGCAGCGCTGTTGGAGACCCGGCCACCGGCTTTCAGATAATTCAGGTCATCTACTGTGAACCGGTGGGCGATCTTCAGCTTATTTTC
>CACZSO010000301.1 GCA_902783795.1 uncultured Eubacteriales bacterium | reverse complement strand
TTTTCATCATACAGTTTTTTCATACCCCGGATTTTATCACCTTTGAGTAAGGTTGGCAAGTGGCAGGTTAAGGATGAAAGACACCTCATCCGCCCCTTCGGGGCACCTTCCCCTCAAGGGGAAGGCCTAAAAAGGCTTCCCCCTTTGGGACACTTTCCCCTCAAGGGGAAGCTGTCACCGCAGGTGACTGATGAGGTGTTTCCATCTTTACATCTTTTTCTCCTGTGATATAATAGAACAAATCCCATGGTCCCGGTCTGAATCCTATTTTCATCACCGGCCCCTTAGAAAGGAGTTTTTATGTATCGTCTATATAAATTATCTGCCCTCTTACTGGCAGTTCTGCTCCTTTTCTGTTCCTGCAAAGGCGGTAAGGATCCTTCCGGTTCGGCTGACTCCGGAAATGCTGATACCCCTTCTGCATCTTCAGAAGAAAACATCACCTCTTCGGAAGAATCCGGCTCTTCTCATACGGACTATGATCCTTCCGGCAAATATGCCCTGAACGAAAACAAAGAAGCCATCATCGATGATGTCACTTTTTATACGGAAAAAGATACATCGGATAATGCCCGGGTCTTTTACGAGATCTTCACCTGTTCTTTCTCGGATTCCAACGGCGACGGCACCGGGGATCTCAGGGGCATCATCAACCGTTTTGATTACCTGAATGACGGTGATCCCGACTCCGGGACCAGCTTGGGGATCGAGGGGATCTGGCTTACCCCCATCTTCAAATCCCCCTCTTACCACAAGTACGATGTCACGGATTTCTACACCATCGACCCCGTCTTCGGCACCTTGGAAGATCTTCAGGAATTAGCGGATCTCTGTGAAAGGAGAAATGTAAAACTCATCCTGGACCTGCCCATCAACCACACCAGCCTCCGCTGCCAGTGGTATAAGAACTTCATGACAGCTCATCAGCAGGAAGACAGCTCAGATCTTTATTATGATTTTTACAGCTGGTATCATGAAGGTGAAGAGCACAGGAACGTGGCCTGGACTAAGGTAGCCAATACATCGGATTATGTGGAATGCAACTTCTACGATGGAATGCCGGAACTGAATTATGATAATGAAGCGGTCCGGCAGGAAATGCTGAAGGTAGCCCAGTACTGGCTGGACCAGGGCGTGGATGGCTTCCGTTTCGATGCAGCCAAGTATATCTACTACGGCGAAGAATCCCGAAATGCAGATTTCTGGATCTGGTACATGGATGAGCTGAAAAGCTATGCGCCGGACATTTACACCGTAGCGGAGGTCTGGGACGCTGACAGTATCACAGACGGCTATTATCCTGCTTTAAACTGCTTCAACTTCACGGTCTCACAAGTGACCGGCCTCATAGCCAAAACGGCTAAAAACAGCCCTGTAAAGAACTACACGGACTATGTAGCCTCTTATATTGAACGGATCAAAGGATTGAATGAAGACGCCCTGTATGTGCCCTTCATCGCGAACCATGATACAGACCGGGCCGCCGGATTTTTGACGGAAGCTTCCGGAGAGATCAAGATGGCTGCCAACCTCTATCTTCTGGGACCCGGCTCACCCTTTATCTATTATGGTGAAGAAATGGGGCTCCGCGGTTCCCGTGGTTCAGAAAACACAGACGCAAACCGGCGTCTTGCCATGGTCTGGGGCGATGATGACACCATCCGGGATCCGGAAGGCTCCACCTATAAATCCCAGACGAAGAACTCTGTAAAAGAGCAGCTGGAGAACGGCTACAGCCTCCTGACTTACTATAAACGGCTGATCATGATCCGTAAGGCAAATCCGGAGATCGCCCGGGGAACCTACACCTCCCTGAACTTAAAAACCGGAAAGACCGGCGGCTTTATCTCGGAATATGAAGGGAAGAAAGTGGCAGTGATCCACAATCCTTCAGAAGACCCGGCGGACCTTAACCTTGCTGATATCGGCGACGGGTCCTTCACCACCCTGGCAGCCTACATCGGCCTGGGCGAAGCCACCTTCATCGCCTCGGACGGCGGTACGACCCTTCATCTGGAACCCCAGACCAGTGGCGTGTTAAGATAATCTTATACTCATCCATAATTCAAAGGTGCCGGGCTCTTCACCCGGCACCTTCGTTGTGATGGATCTTATCGTAACCTTATCACTCTTCTGCCGCAGCAAAGCTGACGCTCATTCCCTGGGCTTTCAGCGTTCCTGTGACAGCCTCTTCTGCTTCTTTATCGTCATAAAGCAGTAAGGTGAAGTTTCCATCCGGCAGTTCTGTCTCCACCTCTTCACCGGTGGGATTGATCAGGGCAGCGCCCAGGACTTTTTCATCCTTCTCCCACAGTACACTGATGGAAAGATCTTTCAGGATTTCGGCAGTTACCGTCACTTCCGGATCCCTTAAGAAAGCATTGTCCTTTCTTAAGCCGATCAAGATCTTGTAGAACTCTGACATGGCCTTCTCATTGCTGTCAGGCGTGATCTTTTCCCATTCCAGGTTATTCACCAGGTCCGGGGACATGTAGCTGTTGGAGTCGCCTCCCTTGGTGCGCAGGAATTCTTCGCCGGCCAGCATGAAGGGAGTTCCCTTTGACAGCATCACGATGGAAGCGCCCAGCCGGTTCATGGCCAGCCGTTTCTCTTCCGATGCCTCCGGACAGGAGATCTCCAGCTTATCCCAAAGCGTGTTGTTGTCATGGCAGGACATGTAATTCACCACCATGGCATCATTCACGGACCAGGAAACACCGGCGGATTTAAGGCCCCCCGCCAGGCTGAAGGTGATCTTCGCGGCCGATGCTTTCGAAGCTTTGCCGTTGATATAAGCCCGGTCTTTGGCATCAAACACACTGCCCTTCAGGCCATCTCTGATCTCGTCATTGAACACGGCGATACTGCCGATAGCGCCTTCTGTCCGTTTGACCTGTTTCGAATTATTCTGGGTCATCTGGATATTCGGATTCAGCGGGGTAGTGCCGCCGGTCCAGCCTTCACCATAGATCAGGGCCTGGGGATTTGCTGTATGGACAGCGGTCTCGATGGCCTGCATGGTCTCTGTATCATGAAGGGCCATCAGGTCGAAACGGAAGCCATCCACCTGGTATTCTTCCTGCCAGTAGGAAACGCTGTCCACCATGTATTTACGGAACATATACCGTTCGGAAGCCGTTTCATTGCCGCAGCCGGAACCATTGGAATTCTCTCCGGAGCTGGTATACCGGTAATAGTAATACGGGACGATGCGGTTCAGACACGAGTTTGCATCGTAGGTATGGTTATAGACCACATCCATGATGACACCGATACCATTCTCGTGCAGGCTTTTCACCATCTGTTTGAACTCATTGATCCTCACTTCTCCGTGGAACGGATCTGTGGAGTAACTGCCTTCAGGCACATTGTAGTTCTTCGGGTCATAGCCCCAGTTGAACTGTGCCTTGTCAGAGGACTCATCTACCGTCGCATAGTCATAGACCGGCTGGAGATGGATATGGGTGATGCCCAGCTCCTTCAGATAGTCGATGCCGATGGCCTCTCCGCTTTCATTTTTAAGCCCGGTCTCTGTAAAGGCCAGATATTTGCCGGGATAAGCGCTTCCATTTTCCTGATTTGAGAAATCCCTTACATGGACTTCCCAGATCACCGCATCTTCATAGGACTTAAAGCCAGGATCATAAGGTGTATGAGAAAAGCCTTCCGGATCCGTTGCCATGAGATCCACCACCATGCCCCGGTTACCGTTAACACCGGTGGCTTTTGCATAGGGATCCACCGCTTCCTGAGTCCCCATAGCTGTGGTCACCGTATAGGTGTAATATGTCCCGTATGGCGCTGCTGTTTCTGCCGTAAAGATGCCCTTATCTGCTCTTTCCATGGGCAGCTGTTCATAAGCATCTCCTCCGTCTCCTTCTTTAAACAGATTCAGGATGACTTCCTTTGCGGTAGGCGCCCAGACCTTGAATACCGTATTGTCTCCATTAACCACAGCACCCAGGTCATCTCCGTCATAATGATACTTTTCAGCAAATTCATCACAGTCGAAAACTGCGCCCGGGAAGGCTGTCACACCCTCGGTAAAGCCATCGATCTCCACGGTATAGGAAGCTGTCAGATCCACTTCTTCCTTTAATGTGACGACACCGGTGACCACCTGGTTGTTCAGGTTAGAGACCTTTTCGATCTCCACCGCTTCTCCGTTCTTTTCGATATGGATCTGGCCGGCATCGCTGAGGGCGGTGGCCGGCGTGATGAAGTAGCGGATCTCATTCATGCTGATGATGGCCGCGCTCTTTAAGACAGACTCTGTGATCAATGTCTTTCCGCCGTCTTCAGAGCTGTACTGGTTTTCGTCGCCGCTCACCAGATAGATCTCCGTATCTCCGCCGGAAACATCGGCAAACCGGTCTCCGTCGTAATCCTTTGTGGCCTCGCCCCAGGATTTTCCGCCGGGGTCGGAACAGTTATACCTTACGATAAATCCCACAGAATCAATATCTTCCGGTATATTCACCATACACTTCACTCCATACTCGCAAGGATAGAACGGATATCCTTGTCCGTCCTTATCCGGGAACCACATCCAGACATCTGCTTTCGAATAATCTGTGTTCTCGCGGTTCCAGTAGAGGGTCAGCTGTTTCATGCCCTCTTCAGGTTCCAGGAAATACTCGTTGTCAGGATCCCAGGCAGTTTCTGACGTGGGTTCCTGTGTAGATTCCTGTGTACTCTCCGGCTCTTTGTCCTCCGTGCTTTCAGGTGACGATGTACTGCTGGTCTCTGCCGGTTCCTGGCTGGTTCCCGTGGTAACTGATTCCTGCTTAGAGCAGGCGGAAAGAAGTCCCAGGATCAAAAGAAACGACAGCAGAAGAGCCGATAATCTCTTCATCCTCATGCTCATGGTTTTTCTCCCTTTTTTATATTTTTATTTATGTTTTAATTCATAGCTGACGAAGGCGATCTCATCCGATGCCGGATTCCAGGAATTCACATTGATGGTGCCCTGGCCGCCAAAAAGTGAGGTCAGCATCCGTTTATCACTGCCATCCACATTCATCATCCAAAGCTCTACCCGCATGTTCGGCAGATGCTCGGAAGGCAGCAGCTCCCCTTCTTTATAGGTGATATAGACCACCTTTTTCCCATCCGGGGAAATATGGGGGAACCAGTTGTTATTGTCCTCGGTCAGCTGTACCGGGTCAATGTTATCCAGCCCGGTACGGAATACCTGCATCAGGCCGGACCTGGTAGAATGGAACCACAGATCTTTCCCGTCAGGACTGTATTCCGGACCATCGTTAAAAGCACCGGTGATCAGGGGTTTTTCTTCGCCGCCCTCAGCCGGGATCGTGTAGATATCCACCACCCGGCCGCCGTCGTTTCCGCCGCGGAAAGCACAGTACGTCAGTTCTTTGCCGTCCGGGCTCCAGCCGTGCAGGAAACTGGGGGATTTTTCCGTGATCTTCTTAGGCTCTCCGCCGGTAATGGGCAGAGTGAAGATGTAGGAAGAAAAGCCGGGTTCGTCAGGATCTCCGCAGCTGATGGCTATGTACTTCTCATCCGGAGAAAGGACATGGTCATTATTGCAGCGGCTGCAGCGTCCGGTATCGATCATTTCTGTGGTATCTGAAGCGATATCATAACGGAACAGATGGCCGTTAGCGTTATAGATCATGGCATTCTGGGTCTTCAGCCAGTTAGGCGCTTCGATCACATGGTCGAATTCATGCAGTACCCGGATCTTCCCGGTCTTTACGTTCAGCACATTTAAGAAACTGATGGTATTCGTCCTGCCGCTGCCCAGGCCTGAGGCATTCTGGACGGCCTTCTGAACATCCGCAAAAACATCGCCCTTAAACGTATCCTGGTCAAAGATCTGCATCAAGCCATTAGCCCGGGCAAACTGCACTACCGCCAGCGCATCCTGCGCTCCTTCACCAAAGGGCACTTCCGTCTTAAGATCTGAAAAGTCTGCGAAATCCTTGAAATGCACCGAAGAGAGCACATCCTTATTCTTCCAGAGGAAGGCTTCCGGATCCTCGCCGCCGGCTTCCAGCCAGCCGGTGTCTACCTGCATGAAGAGTTTCCCCTGACCCATCTTGATCAGCCATTCATAGGCTGAGAGGTCATCGATCCGGGTACTGATCTCTTTCGCATTATTATGGACCGCCACTATGACCTTAAGATCCGCCAGAGTATCGGCCAGAGCCATATAAGTGAATGCCCCTTCCAGAAGACCTTTTCTGGAAAGGTCCTGGGGCGTATTCACCACCACCTGCTTCACCGGGACCGCCTGGATCAGCCGCCGGATCTCCTCTGTCATATCCAGGATATCCGCCGAGAACAGGTGGATCGACAGGATCTGTAAGCCATAGCGCTGCATCTTCGCGTACTCACGGATGCATTCGTCCACACTCCAGATCACCTGCTCAAAACCGCCCAGATATCCGATGGCCACACAGGGTTCGATGTGGTTGATCCCGGCTGCCGAGAGTTTCTGATACAGTTCTTCTGTGTTCTCTTTGATCAGGCTCCTGATCCCAAATGTCTGAATACCATAAATCATTCTAAAAACCTCCTTGATCTATGATCTTTTTCAGGGCTTCTTCCACCTCGTCCCGGAAAGGAACAGAAACGGAAGCCCCTTTTCTTGATACCGCCAGGGATGCCGCCATGGAAGCAGTCTTCAAGGCTTCTTCCACAGCCTTCTCTGCCATGATCTCTGTAATAAAATAACCGGTAAACGTATCGCCGGCTGCCGTGGTATCCACTACCTTTGCCGGAAACGCCGGGCATGACAGGGTCTGTACGCCCTGTGCGCACATGGCGCCCCTTTCCCCCAAAGTCAGGATGATCTTCGCCTGGGGATAAGTTTCATGAAGAGATGTCAGGATGCTTTCCGGCTGGTCTTTACTGATCCCGGTCAAGGCTTCTCCTTCCACTTCATTCAGGATCAGGATGTCCACAAGATGCAGCGGAAGCTTCAGGATCTTCTCATCCGCCGGTGATGGGTTCAGGACGATATCCATGCCCTTTTCATGAGCTTTCTCCATGATGTAAGGAAGCGCACTGATCTCGTTCTGGAGGATCAGTACATCGCCGGTCTGGAAATGAGTTAAAACCTCATCCGCATAAGCTTCATCGATCATCTGGTTCGTCCCGCCAAACAGCAGGATGTTATTCTCCCCATCCTTCGTGTTCTGGATAATGGCATGGCCGGAAGGAGCCTCTGATACACGGACCAAGGAAATATCGACCCCGGTTTCTTTAAGTGCGCCCAGAAGCAGTGCTTCGCTGTCTTTTCCCACACATCCTGCCATACTGACATCTGCTCCGCTCTTTTTCAGGGCGATAGCCTGGTTCAAGCCTTTCCCTCCGGGGAAAAACTGCAGGTCCTCTGAAGAAAGGGTCTCCCCCGGCTGAAGAAAATGATCCACCAGGTACACATGGTCTGCATTTAATGAACCGAAAACCAAAACTCTCATCGCATCCTCTTTTTACGGCTGGATCCAGCCTTTTTCAACCGCATTATCCTCCCTATGTCCGGCTTTACATCAGCATATTCCGAAAACAGCATGGCCATGACGCCGATGTGCCAGGAATGTTCAGCATCGTTTTCCCGGCAGCTTCTGTCGATCAGCACCGTCCGCCGCAGCACCGATGTCATCTTATGGATCTCAGCTGTAAGCTTAAGCTGCTTATCTAACCGTTCATTACCACTTGAGACGAAATCTTCAAGCCCCGTGATTTAATTACTCTCTTCTTTTATTGACTTAATATAATCTTTTTTCCGGGAACCGTAAAGTACCGGATAAATGATTTGCCGGGTCCTTTCCCCTTGTGAAGATATCTCTTTACATTCCTATAAGATCTGTTACCTC
>CACZSO010000300.1 GCA_902783795.1 uncultured Eubacteriales bacterium | reverse complement strand
TTTCTTTAAGGAAACACCGGGAAGTGGACCTCAGGTCATTTCCGGGATCATTCCGGTAAGAAAGTATGACGAATGCAGCATGTTCCACTTGGAGACTGCTTATGAAGCGGGAGCGCTTCTTTTAAACGGCACATTTCCTGAACTTCCGGTCTTTATAAAAGATGCAGAAGGCGGCACTGAGGCTAAGCGGATCCCCTGCGGCACTGCTTTAAAAGACCTGCTGGACCTTTCACAGGAAAACCTGAAAGCGGTACAGATCGGTACTAGACTGTATACAAAAGAAGAGGCAGAAAACTTCATATTCCTTAAAGAGACTAATATCGGAAACGGTGTGATCCGCCTGATCACGGATAAGATGTGTCTCCTTAAAGAAGCCGAACAGGACATCCTGGCATCCCGGACGGAAGGCTGCGGCAAATGTACTTTCTGCCGTGAGGGTCTCATCCAGTTAGCCGGATTTCTGGCGGATACGAAGGCTGGCAAAGGCAGTGCGGATCAGCTGGATCTTATGGCTGAGATCGGAGAAGCCATGGACTTTTCTTCCCGCTGTTCTATAGGCATGCGGGGCGCGGACTTCATCCTGGATTCCCTGGGTAAATTTAAGAGTGAGTACCTGGCGCATCTTAAAAAGACCTGTCCGGCAGGCATCTGTTTCACGAATGAAAAGATGTACATTGATCCGGCGAAATGTGTGGGCTGCGGCGCCTGTATGGCTGTATGTGAAGATAATGCCATCGAAGGCCGGAAAGGCTACACGCACCTGATCGACCGGACACTCTGTACGCTATGCGAGAAATGCCTGGAAGTCTGTGTGGAAGGCGCGGTCATTAAGACCGACGGACCGCTTCCAAAGATCCCGGAGAAGTCCGTAAAAGTAGGCCGCGCAGGCCGTGAGAATACGGAAGAGAAAGCGGAAACAAAGACACGGCGGCGCATAAGACGGCCCGCAGGCAGCACGGCACCTGCAGAGACGACAGATACGGCAGCAGCCGCAAATACAGTGGCTCAGGAACCCTTTGATCTTGAAAAATACCTTCAGGAGGCTGGAAATATGAAAACTTATGATACAGAACTCTGCGTGATCGCGGGGGGCCCGGCGGGTCTTGCGGCAGCGGTCCAGGCAGCAGAGAATGGCGCGAAAGTCATCGTCCTGGAAAAATCCAGCGCGGTGGGCGGCGCCGCCAATATGGGCATGGGCCCCTTAGGCATCGGCACGAAATATCAGAAGCAGCAGATGGTGGACATCACCGTGGAGAAAGCCTTCAACATGTTCATGGAGTACACCCATTATCAGGTAGACGCGCGGCTCATCAAACGTTACTTCTCCCAGTCCGGCGAGACCATTGACTGGCTGGAGAATATGGGCGTGGAATTTGAAGGTGCCTACCGCTACTTCCCCCAGTCCGAATGCACCTGGCACATCGTAAAGAGCGGCCAGAAGATCGGCCCCCGGGCGGCTTCCTTCATGAATAAGGCCATGTACGAAAGAGCCCTTTCCTTAGGTGTGACCTTCCTGCTGGAGACCCGGGCTGAGCACATCATTAAGGAGGACGATGCGGTCGTCGGCGTTCTGGCAGTCACCTCTTCCGGCGAGAACATCCGTGTGAACTGTAAGGCAGCCATTATTGCCACCGGCGGCGCAGGCGGAAACCCGGAAATGATCAAACAGGAGACGGGGTACACCTTCGGAAAAGACATGTTCAACTTCGCCATTCCCGGCATCACCGGCGACGGTCTCAGGATGGCCTGGGAAGCCGGCGTAGATCACATGCAGGTAAGAGTAGAACAGGCCGCCATGATGGTGGGCGTGGATGATCTTCCGGACAGCGTTTCGAATATCTTCTTCCAGCCGAACCTGCTGGTGAATGCCTTCGGCCGGCGTTTCATGAATGAAGAGTATATGCAGAACACCACTTATCTTTCCAACGCCGTCAGCTATCAGAAAGACCGGACATCCTATTCCATCGTGGACAGCTCCATCGTCCGGAACTATATCAGAAACGGTGTGGACGTGGTCAGCATGGTCCGTTCCGACCCGGATGTCTCCGACTTCTATGATGGCATCAAGATGGCCCAGGAGAACGGAAACCAGTATCCGGTGGTGGCGGACACCATAGAAGAACTGGCACAGAAGCTGGGCGTGGATCCAGAGACCCTGAAGGAGACTGTGGATCAGTACAATGAATACTGCGACACCACGGACCAGGAATTCTACAAAACCGGCCGTTATTTAAAGCCCATCTACATGGCACCCTTCTATGCCTGTAAGATAGGCCCCGGCGGCTACGGTACGGTGGGCGGCATCCGCATCAACGAGAACTGTGAAGCCTGTGATAAGGATTTCTATCCTATCCCCGGCCTGTATGCAGCCGGCGCTGACGCCTGCAATATCTACAACGACAGTTATATGTTCCTGCTGCCCGGCAACTCTATGGGCTTCGCCGTGAACACCGGCCGCATAGCCGGCATGGAAGCAGCGGCGTACATCCAGGAACTGAAGGAAGAATAAAAGGAGGAGAATCATGGCAGCAAGAGTGATCTTTGACCCGGAGGGGTTTAAGAACATGGAAGAAAACGGTGAGGTCACCGGTTTCAGCTTCCGGTACAAACATCAGTACTACCGGGGCATCACCCTGTCCATCGTACATGATGTCAGCGTGAACATCGACGGCGAAGACATCCCCAGGGAAAACATCAGCCTGACCGTGAACGGCGAGACCTTCACGCTGGACCAGATGACCACGGTCATCGATCCGGACTATCGCTGGGAGTTTGGCGAATATGCCACGGTGAATGTGAAGAAACCCGGCGGACTGAAGGCAGGAACGCACACCCTGGTCTCTGTCCAGCACATTGCCCCCTCCTACATGCCCTTCCCCTGGATCCGGGAATGTAAAACAGAGTTCACCATCTAAGGAGGTTCAGGATGAGTTACGATATTAAAAGAAGTATTTCCCTGTACAGCTATCAGGATGAGTATTACGACGGCCTTCTGGATCTGGAGGGCTGCTTAAGAGAGACCGCGAAGACCGGCGCCACGGGTGTGGAGCTTCTCGCGGAGCAGATGATCAAGAGATTCCCGAACCCCATCGAGGATGAAAAGTTCCGTGAAAACTGGTTCGCGACACTGGATAAATACGGTCTGGTACCTTCCTGCTACGACGCGTTCCTGGAGAACCGTATCTTCCCGAACCGCACCCTTTCCCTGGGTGAGCAGGTAAATATGATGAAGCGAGACCTGCGTCTGGCGAAACTGTTAGGCTTCCCGGTGATCAGGACGCTGGTCTCCACACCGATGGATGTTATCGAAGGGTCTTTAGAGTATGCAGAACAGGTGGGCGTGAAGATCGGTCTGGAAGTCCATGCACCCTTCTCTCTGAACTCTGACTGGGCAGAAGGCTATCTTTCCATGATCCGCCGCACAGGTACGAAGTTCTTTGGGTTCATCCCGGACATGGGCATTTTCTGCAAGAATCTGCCGGATGTGGTCCGCGACAAGGCCCGCCGCATGGGCGCCACGGAAGAAGGCCTGAAGATCGTGGACGATGCATACGCAGCCCGGGTAGCCAGAGGCTTTACAAAGATCAAATATGATCTGGACCTGGGCAAGGCCAATATGGAATACCGTATGGCCAATGGCATGGCGGAGATGATGGAAGCGGTGGAGAAGGCCGGCGCGAATCCCGGCAACATGTGGTACGCGGAGAATTCCTTTACGTATTCCTGGTCAGAACCTCAGGACATCATCGACAATATCGGCGTGATCTTCCATACCCATGCGAAATTCTACAATGTGCATGAGGATCTTCAGGAGACCGCTGTAGCGCTTCCGGAAGTTATCGAAGCGTTCAAAAAAGCCGGCTATCAGGGCTTCTTAAGTTCTGAATATGAAGGCGGCGAGCATTTAAGAGACGTAGGCGTAGATTCCATCACCCAGGTAGCCAGGCACCAGGAGGCTATGAGAAGACTTATTGAGGAGTAGACTATGAGCAAAGTATTAGCCTTATCCTTCGGCAGGAAAATGTCGAATACCGATGTGTTTTTAAAAGAGGTCCTGCTGAAGTGCCAGGAAGCGGGCCATGAGATCAAGTTCATGCGTCCTGACGATTACGACATCAGGCCCTGTACCGGCTGCTGTGCCTGCGTAGGCGGCATCATGTCCGGCAGGACCAACGGTACCTGCATCCATAAAGATGACTTCCATCTGATCGAAGATGCTTTTTATGACGCGGACTGTGTGCTGATCGGTTCCCCTGTGTATGAAACATCGCCCTCCGGGACCTTTAAGACCTTCTGCGACAGAATGGGCCCGTCCCATGACCTGGCTTTCTTAACAGAAGCTAAGAAGGAACGGCTGGCCCGGGGCGGCGAGAATGTGCTGCTTCCCGACGAACGTGTCTTTAAGCCCAGGATCGGCTGTCTGGTGGGCGTGGGCGGCGCCATGACGGAGAACTGGACCATCATGACCATTCCCATCATGTACGAATCCATGATGTCCTCAGGCGTGGATGTTATCGATACCCATATGTATTACGGCGCCATGGAAGTGGACCATATCCTGGGCGTGCCGGAACAGATGGCCCGCGCGGATAAGATGGCGGAAAATGTGATCGCAGCGCTGGCAGCTGAAACAGAAGAAGAACGGACCATGTGGCGTGGCGTGGACGAAGATGATTACGCCTGCCCGGTCTGCCATCAGAGCCTGTTCAAGGTCCATCAGGGCAGCGACCGCGTGGAATGTACCATCTGCGGTATCGATGGAAAAGTAGAACTGAAAGACGGAAAGATCCATTACGTCTTTTCTGAGAAAGAGCAGGCCCGTTCCCGTATGAAATACGCAGGGAAGCTGGAACATCGGAATGAGATCGCCCACGGCGCCATGACCCAGAGAAAGACAGAGAATTTAAGAGCACTTAAAGAAAAATACCTGCATGTAGGTGAATAAAGGAGAAAACATGAAGAAGTTGTATGATGTTACTCTGAAACTGGATCCCGCAAAAGTGCAGGGTGTGGAAGTGAAGAGTGTTGCCGTAAAAGGAGAGTTTTTATTCTATGAAAGCGGTCTGACCGGCCATACGGATGAAACTGGCATGGTGGACTGCGAGAAGAAGTATCCCCCGGCAGAGTATAGGGAAGGCCTGTATCCCATCGGCGGCGTCTATCTGGAAGGGATGGAAAAAAACGCGGACGGCATCTATGAAGTTACACTGAAGCTTCCCGCCGGTGTTTACCCTTATCAGTTCGTTATCAACCCCGACCTGGGTCCGGAACAGACGGATCCCCGCATGGGCTGGAGCAATGTGATCACAAAGACCGGCGAAAAGAAAGGGTTTGTCAACTTTGAAGAGGCCATGAAGAAGGGCTTTAAAGGCGAGACGAACCATTGGATCACTGATCCGGAGAACCCGCCGGCAGCTCCGACGGTAAGCGGCGTCCAGTCAAATTCTGAACTGTATGTGGGCACGAAAGAAGAGTGTGCCAGGATCCCCATCGGTGATCCCGAAAAGACCGGCACCGTTTCTTATATGTCCTATACCGATGTGGACGGCAATGTGCAGTCAGTAGGTGTTTATCTTCCTGCGGGCTTTGACCGGACGAAGACCTACCCCCTGGTGGTAGTGTCTCACGGCGGCGGCGGTAATGAAGCGGACTGGTTCAGCCAGGGCAGCTTAAATCATGTACTGGACAATATGATCGCGGAGGGCCGTACTCGTGAAGCCATCGTGATCACCCCGAACAACTCTGTCTACCGCTGGGATTTCGCGAAGATCGCTGAGAACATCGAGACGTGCGTCATTCCCTTTATTGAGAAGCTGTTCAATATCTCGAAGGATGTGAAGGACCGGGCCTTCTGCGGCCTTTCCATGGGCTCCATGACCACCTTGTACATGTTCTATCACCGGTCAGCCCTGTATGATTATTTCGGCGCTTTCTCCGGCGGCGTGGCTCCCGGCTATCCCGGCTACGATATCAGTGATCCCCACATCCGTGAGGTGAAACTGTTGATCGGCAGCGCAGAAGAAGACATCGCCTATAATCAGACGAACCGGGGCGTCCCCACCACCATCGCGGCCCTGAAAGAAGCCGGAATTCCTTACATTCCGTACTTTGTGACCGGCTCTCACGACTGGTTCTGCTGGCCGGAGATGTTTGAGTATTTCGCTGAAAACGTACTCTGGAAATAAAAATCTGAAAGTAGTTCAGGCTCTGCTTTAGGCAGGGCCTGAACCATAAAAAGGGGTGAATATGACTAATAAAGAGATAGTTCTGGCCTTTATCGATCAGGTCTTTAATGCTCATGACCTGTCGCGGCTGGATGAATTCATGAAGGAAGACTATAAACAGCACAGCATCGGCGTCAGGACTGGACGGGAAGGCTTTAAGGAATTCGCAGAAGACTTTTTTACCCAGGAACCGTTTATGGATGTGAAGCAGATCTTTGAGTCTGATAATGATACAGTCGCTGTGTTTTTTAAGTGTAACTTCAAGGCAGGACACAGCGCGAAAGTCGTGGATATGTACAGGATCGAGGATGGTAAGCTGGCGGAGCACTGGGATGTGGTACAGCTGCTGCCGGAAGAAGCCCCCGACTTAAGCTTCTAAAAAAAAGCCTTCCCCCTTGAGGGGAAAGTGTCATGCGAAGCATGACGGATGAGGTAAAAAAGCAGTACATTTCACCCACCTCATCAGTCACCCTGCGGGTGACAGCTTCCCCAAAGGGGAAGCCTTATTACTTTATTTTATGGAGTGTTTACCATGAAGATATTAACGATCAACCCTGGCTCTACTTCTACTAAAATAGCTCTTTTCGAAAATGACACAAAACTTTTCTCTGTGAATGTCTCTCATGATGCGGCCGTCTTATCTCAGTTCACGGAACAGGAGGCCCAGCTTCCTTACCGTATGGAAACTATCCGTGCCATCCTTGCAGAGAATAACGTGGATCTTTCCGGACTTTCTGCCTGTGTGGGCAGGGGCGGCGGGCTGCTGGCCTGTGAGGGCGGCGTCTACGAGGTCACAGACCTGGTCCTGCAGCACTCTCTCCATGCCGCGAACGGTGTGATCCATCCGGCGGGCTTAGGCCCCAGCATTGCCCATGAATTCGCGGAAGAATACGGTGTAAAGGCCTATGCGGTGAATCCGCCGGATGTGGATGAACTGCAGGATGTGGCGAGGATCACAGGCATTAAAGGTGTGTACAGGAATGTCCACCTGCATGCCTTGAATCTGAAAGAGACAGCCATCCGTCATGCAGCGTCCCAGGGCAAAAAATACGAAGACGGAAATTACATCGTCTGCCACATCGGGGGCGGCGTTTCCGTATCAGCTCATCAGAAGGGCCGGATGATAGACGGATACGATATCGTGGGCGGCGAAGGACCCATGGCACCTACCCGGTGCGGTGCGGTACCGGTGGCGGAATTCATCGAATACAGTGAGGGGAAAACCGCAAAGGAACTGCGGGCGCTGACCACCAGGACAGGCGGCTTTGTAAGCCACTTAGGCACCTCGGACGCTATCGAGGTGAATGAGAAGATAGCCGCGGGTGACGCCTATGCAGCCCTTGTGTGGGAAGCCTTTATCTACCAGATCGAAAAAGGTATCGGCGCCATGGCGGCGGTGCTTAAGGGAAAGGTGGACGGCATCCTCTTAGGCGGGGGCATCGTCTATAACGAAGGCCTGGTGAAAGAGCTGAAAGAGAGTGTCGGCTTCATTGCACCGGTGTACGCGTACCCCGGCGAATTCGAAATGGAAGCCATGGCAGCAGGCGCCATCCGCGTGCTGAAGGGCGAAGAACAGGTGAAGATCTACACCGGGAAAAAAGTATTTCAGGGGTTTGAGGCATGAGCAGATCAAAAAAGATCAAGATCATCATTGCCATCATCTGCATCAGTTTTCTGCAGGGAATGCAGCACAGCGTGACGCCCATCTTAGGCAGCATTCAGGCGGCTTTTCCTGATGTCAGCGTGAGTCTGATACAATTACTGGTGACCGGGCCCAGCCTGTTAGCCATGGCTGTAGCGCTTCTGTCCGGCTTCCTGGTCACAAAAGTGAGCAAGAAAAAACTGCTCTTGTTTGCAGCTTTGGTGGCGCTTGTCACAGGTTTCCTGCCGTTTGTAAAGGAAAGTTTTGCACTTTTATTTGCCTGCCGTCTGATCTATGGTATCACTCTAGGCTTGGCCATGTCATTGAACGGCGTAGTCGTGGCGGAGTTTTTCCAGGGCGATGAGCGGGTGCAGGTCATGGGCATCCAGGCAGCGGCCGTAGGCGCAGGCATGATGATCATCAATGCCGGCGCAGGAGCACTGGGAAAAGTGGATTACCATACTTCTTACTGGATCAATCTCATTGCTTTAGTGGCTTTTCTGCTGCTGTTTCTCTGCCTGCCGGATACCGGCCGGGTAAAAACAGATAAGGAGAATAAGATCCGGCTGAATAAGGACATTTACATCCTGACAGGTGTGGGTTTCTTCTTTTTCCTGTTCCTGATCACCTTCAATACAAATATAGCCCTGCATATCAGCGGGAAATACGCCGGTGACAGTGCCTTTTCCGGGCTGATCAATGCCGTCTTTTCCCTGATCCAGATCCTGGCAGGGATCACGCTGGGGCGGATCACGAAGATCTTTGTAAAACAGACCATGACAGCGGCGGTACTGTGCTTTGCCATCGGCGCGGTGGTGCTGGTGCTGTTCCCCGGGACAGCAGCTATGCTGTTTATCGGTGCCTTATTCTGCGGTCTTTGCCAGGGCATCTTCATGCCCACATATGTGGTAAAAGTGACCAGCTCTGTCAATCCTGTTTCCGCGGCCATGGCATCGGCAGTCACTGCCTGCGGGGTGCAGATGGGCAGTTTTATTTCTCCGCTGGTCATGAATCCGCTTTCAAAGGCCTTTTTCGGCGAAGTGAGCACCGGCCGGGTATTTCTGCTTGCCGCCATAGGAATGGCCCTTTTAGGAGCATTTTTGGGCGTCTGGCAGGCCAGGACCGGAGATCAGTTATAAAAAAGAGCCCGCTGAATAAAAGCAGCGGGCTCTCTTTTGTTAATTATGCTTTCTTAAGTTAATGTGCTGACTCATAGGCATTGATAAAATCTACATTTTTAAGTTCAATGTCGGTGAGATACTTATTCAGCTGGGAATCAAAGGTGGTTCCGTCTATGGTACCGTTATACCATGTTTTATTATTGAAATATGCTCTCAGTTCAGCATCCTTGAACTTCCTCCCATGCTTTGCCAGGATCTCATTGCGGGCCAGCCGGACCTCTGCCTTAGAGAGAAGATCAAGATCAAAATCAGTGATCTCTCTGGAGGAAGAAGGCAGGATGAAGCTGCTGTTTTCGGCTGCCTGTTTGACCGGGTTATCCGAAGCATTTCTTGTAAAAGTCTCATTTGACCAGGAAGAGTTCGTGCTCTGGACTAAAAACGAATTAACAGGAAACTCCTTATTATTCGAAAGATCCGCATAAATATCATAGGTAGCGGCACCGGTGATGGTCACCCGGCTGCCTGAGACAGTATAACGGCAGCTGATCCCCCGCCTCAGGTTCAGGGAGTTTTTATTTGTGGGCTCCTGATAGACACATTGTCCGTTCGAATAGAAATGGATCACCGAAAGATCATCACCTAAGAAGGTCCCGATCAGATCATTGGCGGTCAGTTTCTTCTGGCTTTCAGCTGTGGTGGTGGGAGCAGCAGTGGTGGGGGCCTCAGTATAGGAATCAATGCGTTCCTGAATAATATCGGCCTCTGTCAGTTCCGGATGACGGACGAATACTTCACCACTCCATTTGTTGGTGGATTTCTGCGGGACAAAGTGAAGGGTCGATGTATTGACAGGGCTTACGATCCTGAAATCAAACACATCATCTATATAGACCTTTTTGTCATCAGTGATCTCATAGGTGAGATTATGTACCGTAGTATCGCCCTGCTTATAATACGTCCGGGAAGCATAGAAACGTCCCGTAAAATCCTTATTTAATACGATAACAGAGTCTTTTTCGCCTTTCCATACTCCGGAAAGATCAGGAAGTTCTTCCTTTTTCGTAGTAGACTCCGGTTCTGTAGTGGTGGGTTCTTCTGTAGTCTTTGAGGCAGAGGTTTCAGGCTCGGAAGTCCGCTTTTCTGTAGTTTTCTCAGCAGTAGTCTTTTCCTCTGTCGTTTTTTCTTCTTCTGTGCTCTTTTCTGTGGGGACAGCAGTGGTTTCTTCCGGCGTGCTTTCAGTGGCTTTTTCAGTACTCTCAACCGTTGGCTCCAGAGAAGAAGAGACTTCCTCTATGATATATTTGTCAAATTCCTCAAAAGCACAGCCAGCCAAGGACAGAATAAGCGAGAGTATGATAATGACTGTCAGGATCTTTTTCATGCTGACACTTCCTTTCTGCCGCCCATAAAAGCGAGGGCCGTTCCAGCCGCAGCAAAAATAAGGGATATGAAAGCCGGAACTTTCATGGAGGCAGACTTCAGCATATTGATAAGATCCAGTTCAGATCTGCTGAACCATGCCTCTGGGAATGCGCCCACATTTACTTTTCCAAGAAGAGCAGGTATGGCCGCAAATGCAGCAAAGATAAGGATAATAAATACCATATAGGGGACAGTCAGGATATTTTTCTTCTTTAAAAGACCTATACCCGCCAGGATAAGACCGGCAGCGGTCAGCCCCAGAAGGATGCCCCAGAGAATGGTGACTGTACTTGTTTTTTTGTCTAAATTATTCACACTGGCGACAATGCTCTCGTTGACCTTGTAGGCAGGATTATTACGGTAGGCGTCTGCCAGCTTGTTCACACCTTGCTTTGCAATTCCGGATATATGTGAAAGATGGATGCCGTCTGTTAATAAATCGAAAGGTGAGAGCCCTCCGTCTGAACAGTTCACGAGAAGGTCCCGGGTCTCTGACTGCAGCCGCCGCACATCTGTGGAAGAAATATAATCCTCGAAGCGGTCGTTGAATTTACCAATATCTATTTTGTCGATATCATCTACTGTATTCTTGACCAGGCTGGCAAGGGTGTCTTTGTTATGGGCAGGTACGCCGGCCCAGCTGAAAAACAGCAGTATGGCAGAGATCACCAACAGGCCCAGGGCAATATAAGGCTTGAATTTCGGCCAATTTAAGGCGCCGATAATATCTTTAGGAGTCTTGGTCTTCTCGGGTTTAGGAGTCCTGGTCTTCTCAGGTTTGGGAGTTTTGGTCTTCTCGCGTTTCGGCGGTCTGGCCGTTTCGGCAGTCTCTTCTTTATCCGTTTTCTCTTCGGACTGAGAGGGCTTTTCGGAAGTGTCTTCTCCCGTTTCTCCGGAGGTCCCGGCCTGCCTATGAGGCCTTTGAGGTCTTACGGGCCTGGCAGGTCTTGCCGGCTTTATTTCTGATGTTTCTGCATCGTCATTTTCCAGGGCAGCCGCCGTTTGAATGATAGCTTCTTTTTCTGTATCATCTGATATTTCAAAAGATGCGGTTTCCGTATCAGCCGGGATACTGTCCAAAGGAGCAGCAGATTCGGTACCGATATCTGCCGCAGAGTTATCCTGTGGGATAAAAGATACGGCTTCTCTTTCTGTCAGATCACTTACCAAAGGTGCGTCAAATGGCTGTGTATCAGATACAGGTTCTGCATTGGCCTGATCTGATATCTGCTGATCAGCAGTTGCTGTCTCAGTATTGACACGTCTTCTGGGTGGCCTTCTTTCAGACATGGACTGTCTTTCTGCTGCCATTCTTTGTCTTCTCTCTGCGATAGACATTGGTTCTGTTGTATTTCTCTGCGGCCGTCTGGAAGAGGGGGAGCTTTGTTCAGCCGCAGGGCTCGTATCTGCGGCACCCGGACGCGGGCGTGGCCGGGGTCTAAAGCGGGATGAAGGTGCAGCATTTTCTGCAGCTTTATCTGGGCTGATATTCTGCTCAGACTTAAGATCAGTCTCCTCTGTCCCTGGATCATTTGAAAATGAAATTTGAATGGTGCTGCAATAGGGACATACCCGGGCGCCATCCGGGATCTCTTTCTGACATTCGATACACAGCATGCTTCTGTTCTCCTGGTTATATTATAAAATTCTAAAACCTGTAGACTGTACAGGCAGGATGTTTCTGGATAAATTCATTGATCTCGCTTTCCGGGATATTCAAGCCGCGGATGGAGATCACTTTAAGTTTGGGAAGATCCATAATAGGCCGGAGTGTGGTCACATTGGAAAAGCTCATATAGATCTCCTCCAAATTCGTCAAAGCGGATAATTCAGAAATATCTGAGATCTCACTGTACCAGAAATCCAGTATTCTTAAATGTTTTAACGATGAGATCCCTGAAATATCTGAAATGCCGCATTCACCTATTCCCAGCTCATCGAGATTGACCAATGTAGAGATCCCCCGGAGGTTCGTGATGGGGTTTCCTGCCAGCCAGACCTTAGTCAGGCGGGTCAGGCCGGATAGCGGGGTAAGGTCCGTGATATTGTTATTCATCAGATCTACAGATACCAGATCCGGGTAAGCGGAGAGATCAGGAATCACTGAGAGATTCTGGTCTTTAAAGTTTATCTCATAAATACCGGCATAGGGATCTGACGTCGTTGTGGATGGGGGCGGGCTGGCCGTAGTCGTCGGAGGGCTGGTCGTGGTCGTCGGCTCAGTCGTATGAGATGATACAGGCGTCAGCCTTATGATCAGGAGGGTGGTCTTATCCTCCGTCATTTCAAAGGATTCCTCGTAGGGATCATAACCCTCCAGATCTACGGATATCCTGTATTTTCCAGGCATCAGCCATTCTGTAAACTCACCGGATTCATCGGCGATGACAGCACATTGTTCCAGCGTGTCAGTATTTACCACGACAGCTGATCTGCCAGGCAGAAGCTCGCCGGAAACAGCATCCTGGAAACCGCCGGCCAGCAGTGCAGCCGGTTCTTCTTCCGAAAGGCTTTCTTCAGTGGAAGTCTGGGTCTCTTCACTTTCCGAGCTGTAAGCATCGGACTCTTTTGTCGAAGCTTTTGTATCGTCTTTGGCTGAAGATCCAGACTCTTTTTCGGAAGAAGTTTTTGCCTCCGAAGATGTGACTTCTGCTGTCGAAGATCGTGTTTCTGTTTCAGAAGAAGATGCTTCTTCTGGACTTATGGTAGTTCCTTCGATGATCAGGCTTTCCAGACTTGCCGGCTCAATACTGCAGGCAGTAAATACAGCCACTATACATATGATTAACGGGGAGATCAGTTTTTTCATAGGCACTCTTAGAGGGAATGATGCTGTTATAGGTTCCGATCAGCTTTCCGGCTCCATTTATCAATAAAGAAAATTTGAATATAGTATATATTTCGTAATAATAAATGTCAATACTCTGACCGGTGCAGGACCCGTCCGGAAGCAGCTGGATACCGGCTTAAAATAAGTAAATTAATATGTCAGTTTTTCTGTAGAAATGCTATAATTAAAAAGGACACTGAATATGAATGAAGGAGATAATGTATGTCGGATAAAGACAGCAGAATAAAGATCGTTAGTGTGGCCGAAATGCGTGAGGCGGACCAGTTTACCATAGCTCATGGCACCCCCTCTTTAGTGCTGATGCAAAGGGCTGCCCAAGGTGTTTTTGATGCTTATGATGGATGGCAGGAAAAGAAAACATTGATCATCTGCGGCAGTGGAAATAACGCCGGGGATGGGTATGCTTTAGCCGCCATCATGAAAGAGCAGGGCCTTGATGCCGATGTCTGCTGCCTTTATGACCGGTTTTCTCCGGATGGCCAGTATTATTATGACCGCTGTGTTGAAAAAGGAGTGAAGATCCTGCCCTTTGATGAGGAAGTTTCATTTGCTTCCTATGATATCCTGGTGGATTGCATGCTGGGGACCGGATTTTCCGGTGTGCCCCGGGAGCCTATTGCCTCAGCTATCCAGATGATCAATGAAGCAGGCGCTTTTGTCATTTCTGTGGACATCAACAGCGGTATGAACGGCGATACAGGTGAGGGGGAACTCATGGTGAAAAGTGACCTTACCGTATCGGTGGGATTTTTGAAGACTGGTTTTTTCAAGGGAAGGGCAGAGGAAATGATCGGGAAATTGGTCAATGTGGATATCGGTATTACATTGCCGGATTGACGTTAAGTCCGAAGTTTGTTATGATGGATACAAGATAATAAAGGAGGTCTATGAACATGTTTGAGTGTGCATTTATTTATGTGGCAGGCGGCCTGGATCCGAAGGTAAACCGGGCGGTGATCCCGTCAGAAGAGATCAATATGAATGTGGTCGGCTGCGCAACTTATGCGGAAGCAGAGGAAGTGGCGAAGGAAATGGTAGCAAAGGGCTGCACCGCTGTGGAACTGTGCGCAGGCTTCGGTAATGAAGGCATAGCCAGGATCAAAAAAGCCGTAGGCCCCGGCATCGCTGTAGGCGCCGTTAAATTTGACTTCCATCCGGCCTTTGGGTTCAAGTCCGGAGATGATATGTTCCAGTAATACGAAAAACTGCCGCCCGTTATGGGCGGGCGCTCTTAAGAAAGATTTGATCCTAAATGATTTGGGCATCTTTCTGATTGGGCAGGCAAACAAATAAACGGGGCTGCTGTATTTACTACAGCAGTCCGTTTTTTTGTAAAAAGGAGAAAGATCAGGTCAGCTGCCGTTTCCCAGCTTTTCATTTGTCCGCGAGTGCTTTGTAATCAAGGCCGAATTCCTCCATCGCTTTGATGATCGGCTGCATGGATTCCCCGAGATCGCTCAGGGCATATTCCACACGGGGCGGGACTTCCGGATAGACTGTCCGGGTAATGATCCCGTCTTCCTCCATAGAGCGAAGGCTGTCTGTAAGGACCTTCTGGCTGATGCCGTCCAGGCTTTTTCTGAGTTCATTGAACCGCCAGGGACGCTCAAGCAGGTTCCTGAGGATCAGAAGTTTCCACTTGCTTCCGATCAGCTGTACCGTAGTTGCAACGGGGCACTCGGGGAGTTCTTCTTTTGTTTTCATTACAGGTTCCTTTCTTTGCCGCCTCTTTAAAGTCAGTTATTGTGTAAACGGCCTGTCTGTCCAATGGTGTCAAATCGAATGCAGTATTGATAATTGAACACAGTATATCAAAAGAAGTGCAGTATGTCTATGAGTTACAAAAAAGTGACCATCTAATAAAAAGGTGCGTACTTGTGGGATGACTTTGTTTAAGATACAATATAACCACAGACAGCAATTGTGCTCTCTGATCTTACGCCGTAAAGGCGCTTTAGCAATGGAAACATTAATCTCAATCGGCAGTTGGTGTCCAACTGCCACAAATGAAATTGCAGGAGGATGTATGAATCTTTTAGAACAGATGAAAACACGCAGATCGATTCGAAAATATAGGACAGAACGGGTGGAAAGAGAAAAGCTGGATATGATCGTGGAGGCTGGCTTGTATGCACCTAATGCCGGAGCCAGGCAGGCAGCAAAGATCATTATGATAGACGATCCTGAGCTGATCGAGCGCATAGGAGTGATCAATGCCGCATGTGAAAAACGAAATTGGGCCAGTGGTGTTTCTGAAGAGCAGCCGTCCATCATTGACGATCTTTCTATAAAAAGCGGTTTCTACAGTTGTACGGCTCTGGGCATCGTTTGTATTCCTGAAAAAAATAAAGGTGCTGTAAATGCCATCGGTACCGGTTTCTGTGCTGCAGAAAACATGGTACTGGAGGCCTATGATCTAGGCGTTTCCAGCTGCATCGTAGGACGGGCAGAGGCTACGTTTAATCATCCCGAAATGAAAGGTCTGCCGGGCGAATGGGGGCTGGATCCGGAATATACACCCCTGGTTTTTGTATGTCTGGGTTATATTGAAGGCAACTATCCTGCGGTCAAAGCGCGTAAAGAGGGAAGAAGTCTGTTTATACCCAGGCAAGAGGATTAAATGGGAGCAGTCAAGCAGATATGGGGTTTTTGAAGGAAAAACCGGGGTGGTTACAAGGCCGGAATCGACTTGCTGAAAAGATTCGGCGGAAAGGAACTGATCATGAATCAGAAGGAACGTCTGGATTACCTGGTTGAACAGTTTAAAGAAGACTCCGTAGTATACCGGAATCTGAAAACACCTTCGGATACGGAAGAAAAGAAACGCCTCCTCCGGTCTCTGATGAATATCCGCATGCCGAAAATGATGCCTTCTTCCGTGATCGCCATCCAGAATGAATACCTTCAGGAACGGAATCGTGAAAACGGGATCGTGACCTCAGATGAGATCCCGACGGTTGCTTCTCAGGGCGGCAGCCATGACTTTGCGGACCTGCTTTCCATCTGGCAGGGCGATATAACCAGGCTTTCTGTTGACGCTATCGTCAACGCGGCCAATTCACAGATGCTGGGCTGTTTTGTCCCGATGCACACCTGCATCGATAACTGCATCCATACCTTTGCGGGGATCCAGCTCAGGGCCGAGTGCAACAGACAGATGAACCTTCTCCGCGCCCGGTACGGCAGGGATTATGAACAGCCAGCGGCAGTCCCGATGCTGACGGAAGGCTATAACCTCCCGGCGAAGCACGTGGTCCATATCGTCGGGCCGATCGTTCAGTATGAGCTTACCCCGGAACTGGAAGAAGATCTCGCTGCCTGCTACCGGAACACGCTGGACCTCTGCGCGGAAAACGATATCAAGACTGTGGCCTTCTGCTGCATCTCCACCGGTGTCTTCCGCTTTCCCAATAAACGGGCGGCCCAGATCGCGGTAAAGACGGTGACCGATTGGCTTGCTGCGCATCCGGATAAAATGGGAAGAGTGATCTTCAATGTTTTTAAAGATGAGGACAAAAAGTACTATGAAGAAGAACTATTCTGAGCTGCGGAACGGCTATCTGGAGACCATACAGAACGGCATCGCAGGTGTCCGGACTTTCCGTTCCGGGATCTCCCGCGGGACCGGCACCCGACAGGAAAATCTGGACCGGCTGAAGAAAGAGATCGAGACTGCCGACGCCATCGTGATCGGCGCGGGAGCCGGCCTTTCCACATCGGCAGGATTTATCTATACCGGCGAACGCTTTGAGAAGTGGTTCCCGGATTTTATCAAAAAGTACGAGATCCGGGATATGTATGCCGGCGGATTTTATCCCTATCCTTCCAAAGAGATCTTCTGGACCTACTGGGCGCGGTACATCTACATCAACCGGTACCTGGACCCGCCGAAGCCGGTCTATGAGGAGCTGCTGCAGCTGGTGAAGGATAAGGATTACTTTGTGATCACCACGAACGTGGACCACTGTTTCCAGAAAGCCGGCTTTGACAAGGCGCGTCTTTTCTACACCCAAGGCGACTACGGGCTGTTCCAGAGCACGGATCCCGGAAACCGGAAGACCTACGAAAATGAAGAATGGATCATGAAAGCCATGGAGGGCCAGGGTTTTGTCCGGGATGAAAGCGGCAGGTTTGAACTTCCGGAAAGCGGCAAGCTCAGAATGGAGATCCCGACAGAGATGATCCCAAAGTGCCCGGATGACGGATCTGATATGACTATGAACCTGCGCTCGGATGATTCTTTTGTCGAAGACGAAGGGTGGCACAAAGCCTCCGCGGCATATCTGGATTTTCTAAAAACTCATGAAGGAAAGCATGTGCTGTTTCTGGAGATCGGCGTCGGCGGGAACACCCCTGTCATCATCAAATATCCGTTCTGGCAGATGACGAATGACAATGAAAACGCGGTCTACGCCTGCCTGAACTACAGCGAAGCCTACTGTCCGAGGGAGATCGAAAAGCGTTCCATCTGTATTGATGGTGACAGCGGAGCTATGATAAAAGAACTTCTTAAAGCCTTACTGCAGTAATCTCGAATGTTATCCGCCAGGTCTTTATTTTCAAACTCAAACAAAACAGCTTATCTTGCAATCAAACTCAGCTTTAAACTGAATATTCTGCATTTAAGGATAGCCATTCTTCTTTTAACGAGGGGGTATGGCTGAAAGTGGACACAAGCTACTGTTATTTCTCGGTAAATACGCGGGAGGACGGAACCTCAGGGGAATAACCGATCGATTAAGCATCGGTGCCTATGTCAGCAGTATGAAAAGCTGTCTTATTGTGATTATGGCTGTTTCAGGAAGTTTAAGCAAGACAGATTCTTCATTGACACCGGAATCAGAAACAAGTAAAATAAAGATGGTCAGCTGGTCTTTAGACCGGTCTGAAATGAATAAGGACCATTTTTAAATCTTTTTAGGCACCATTAAAAAAGAAGGTATGGATTATGAGATCGTTTCATTATTACTCACCCACAGAAGTGGTTTTTGGGAAAAATGAAGAAGCCAATGTCGGTACGTATGTAAAGAAGTGGGGCGGCACGAAGGTACTGCTGCATTATGGCGGAAAGAGCGCGGAGAAATCCGGCCTCCTGGACCGGGTCAAGGCTTCATTGGACAAAGAAGGCATCAAATATGTGGCGTTAGGCGGTGCCCAGCCGAACCCGCTGTTAAGTCTCGTATATAAAGGCATTGAACTTGGAAAAGAAGAGAAAGTAGACTTTATCCTGGCAGTAGGCGGCGGCAGCGTCATCGACTCAGCGAAGGGCATAGCCGTAGGCCTGGGCCATCCGGACGAGGATGTGTGGGACTTCTACCTGGGGAAAGAAGTGAAAAACTGCTATCCTGTAGGCGTAGTTCTTACCCTTGCGGCGGCCGGCAGCGAGACATCGAATTCCTCCGTCGTGACAAAGGATGAAGGCAGAGTGAAACGGTCTATCGATCAGGACCCCATCCGTCCGCTGTTCGCCATCATGAATCCGGAACTTCTGTATACATTGCCGCGTTACCAGATTGCCTGCGGCATCACAGACATTATGATGCACACGCTGGAACGCTATTTCTCAAACAAAGATACATTAGGCAATGATCTTACGGATAAGATCGCGGAAGCGGTGCTGGATAATGTGATCCAGTATGGACCGAAGTTCTATCAGGATCCCACGGATTACAAAGCTGCGTCAGAGATCATGTGGGCGGGCTCTATTTCGCATAACAGCCTGACAGGGCTGGGCAACAGCGGCGACTGGGCTACCCATCTGATAGGCCATGAGTTAAGCGGCAGATACGATGCAGCCCACGGAGCCACATTGGCTGCCATCTGGGGCAGCTGGGCCAGATATGTCATGAAGGAAAATGTCCTGCGGTTTGCACAGTACGCCGTAAAAGTTTGGGGCTGCGACTTCGACAGCATCTGTCCGGAAAACACAGCATTGGCTGGTATCGAGAAGACCGAGGCCTTCTTCAAATCTCTGGACATGCCCATTTCCATTCCTGAGCTTCAGCCTGATGTCAC
>CACZSO010000299.1 GCA_902783795.1 uncultured Eubacteriales bacterium | reverse complement strand
GGGCGGAAATGCCGGCTATCTGGCCGGGGTCCTGCCTATCGTCTCACTGATACTGGCCATAGAAGCCCTGGTCCTGGGGATCCATGGCCTGAAAAACAGAAAAAAGATCAGACATTATATGGAAGCCCGGGGGATCATCCTGGGGATGATCATAATATTGGCAGTCGCGTTTTTATTTATTAAGGGACTGACGACAGGAAGAGTGTAAGAGGAAGATGAGAAGCAGGGTCAATCAGCTGCAGCTGGGGACAATCGAATATATTACGCCGGTTCTCAGGTTTCGGGAGGAGAAACTTGAACAGATGATCCTGCCCGGGAAGACCATAACCCTGGATGCCGGAGTGATCTCTGACAACGGTGTTCCCATGAACCTGTTTTTCTTCTCTGATGACCCTAGGATCACGGTGCCGCGGCAGCTGACGGTGGGACGTTTTGGAACGTTTTTAGTGGAAGTCTCCACAAAGGGTATGTATCTGGGGGATAAACTCACAGGGAATATTACTGTTTTGTATAACGGCGGAACGAAACTCCTTCCCTATGAATTTTCCGTGGTGATGGCGAAGAATTCTGAAAAGGAATATGAATTCGCCGATTTTGACAGTTTTGTCCGGTTTTACCGCAGGTCCCGCCAGGAAGCCCAGGCTGTTTATTCCTGGGAAGAGTTTACGGATTTCCCCTTTATGCAGGACACACGGCTGAGGTCTTTATATTATACCTATTACCGGAAGAATGCCTGGGATAAAGGCCTTTCGGAATTTTTAAAGGCTGCGGGTGTCCGTGTTCACGAAGAGCGTAAGGTCTCGGATAATACAGAGAAGCTGAAGACTCTCCGTGATGAAAAAAAAGATGAAATATCCGGGAATTTAAGAAAACAGCTAAAGTTGGAAGAGTGTCTCCTGAAAGCAAGAGACAGTTTTCTTTCTGCTGAGGATGTGGCTTCGGTAGAAGATCCGGGCTTTGAACAGCTGATGACTGAATATCCGGACGATATGGTGCTGAAACTGGCACTTTCCTGGTTCAGGATCGAGAAAAATGATCTGGCAGGCGCCCGGGAGATCCTGATCAAGATCCAGGACCCGGTACAGAAAGAACGCTCGATCAAAAAAGATATCTACTGCTGTTTTCTGTATCTGGTCTCACGGGTACAGAAGAATGAAGACAGGCAGGCTATGTGTGTGAGCCTGGCTGTCAAATACCTGCAGGAAGGGACCTTGTCCCGCCTGATGCATTTCCTGGTCTATCATATCGATCCGAGAAATAAAGAAGACCTTTCCCGGGCGGCGACCTTCCTGGTCACCTGTGATCTTCGGGGCATTTCGGATGCGCTGTTGTATCAGGATATGTGTGAGCTTTTTGAAAAAAGCACCTCTGGTTTCGAGACATTGACGGAAACTGTCTTAAAAGCCATGCTTTATGGCTTGAGAGAAGGGAAGCTGAGTCTCAATGCCTTATTCAGCCTGCTGTCGAAAAAGCTGCGTTCCATGGCCTTTCTTCCCCTTTATATCCAGGTCCTTAAGACCGGATGGGAAGTATTCCATCACAAAGATCTGTTAAAGGCCGTGGTGGATATCCAGCTCCAGATGAAGAAGAAAGGGGAGGATGCCTTATACTGGTACCGGGAGGCCGTGTTCGAAGATATCAGGATGCCGGGACTTTTCGAGGCTTATTATGCTTCACAGCAGCAGCTGGAAGAAGAGGCACTCCCAAAAGATCTGTTGTCCTATTTTGCGGACAAAAATAGTTTCGGAAAAACAGAACCGGATGTCCTCTATGCTAATGTTTTGGACTTTTATTCAGATGATGAGGAGATCTACCCGCTTTATAAGAATCAGATCCTGACCTTTGCACTGGATAAAATGATCCGGGGGGATTACTGTAAAGAACGGATCCCTGTTTTTAAAACTATTCTGGACCAGCGTTTCCTGGATGAAAGTACTGCTGACGGAATGCTGGCATTGCTTCACTTGAAACGGATCCGGACCTCTCTTTCTGAGATGAAACGGGCAGTGATCCATTATGCCCAGCTTTCCAGGGACTTTTATGTGCTCCTTACGGATAATGAGGCCTACGTCCCCTTATGGAGCAGTGAAGCCGTTATTGCTTTTGAAGATGAGCGGGGAGCCCGTTATTTTGATCCTGATATGCAGGTAAGTCCTGTGTTTGAAGATCAGGAATTAAAAGAATTATGCCTGTTATACCGCCAGGATAAACTGTACTCAGGTCTTTCTGATGCGGATAAGGTACTGGCTGAAAAGACGGCAGTCCCGGAAGATCTGACAGTACTGGAAGCCTTGCTTTCAGACAAAAATGTGGACAGTTTTTATAAGGCCAGGATCTATGAGACGTTGATCGTTTTGTCAGAAGATGAAGCCCTCAGGGGCATCGATTTCAGACCTTGGCTTTTAGAAGCCCCGGCAGAGGATCTTCTGAAAGAGTACTGCATGAAATTGATCAAAGCTTTGATCGACTTCGGAGAGTATAAAGAAGCCTTTGAAAAGATCCGTTCCTCCAGTTTTGAAGGTATTCCTGAGGAAAACCTTCACGAACTATGTACCTGGCTGCTTTCTGAAAATGCTGCAAAAGATGACGTGTGGCTGAAGGCCATGTGCCGGCATCTGTTAAAGTCAGAAAATGCCGGGAATCAGGAATATGTCTATCTGGCCAGGTTTTTCGAAGGCCCGCCGGAAGAAATGGTGTCCCTTGTCAGCATTTTACGCAAAAAGCGGCTTCCGGATCATGGATTTATAGAAAAGACGTTTATAGAATGTTTTTATGTGCAGGAAAACCGTTTCCTGGACCAGTTATATGAAGCATATTATAAAGATCCATCCAGAGACCGGACAGTGACAGATGCATACCTGGTACTGAAATGTCATGATGCGTTTATAAATCGTAAACGTATTCCAGAGAATGCGTACAGGGAGCTGAAAGAAAATGTCATGTCGCTGCCCAGGGTCTGCCTGCTGGCTCTCATCACTCTGCTTTCACGGCAGCGGAACCTGGGAGAAGCAGATGTAAGGCTGGCTGAAAGATGCTTAGACAGGGCTGTCAGGGAGAACATTGTCCTTAAATGCTTCTACAGGCTGGAAAACCGGGTGAAAATGCCTCCTGAACTGGAAGGCAGAGTCTATGTGGAATATCGTTCAAACGAGGCAGAAGAAGTGTCTGTGATCGGACAGATCCTGCCGGTGAGACGCTACTTCCACCGGACGCTTAATGAAATATACCCAGGGGTGTTTACCCGTTCATTTGTACTTTACAAACGGGAGTGGATAGAATATTATTATTCCGTCAGAAACCGTGATGGTTCCACGGCGGAAAAAGAAGGCAATGTCATCGTACAGGAGAATGATCCGAAAGTGCTGGGCAGCCGTTACGACGATATTACCAGACTTCAGCAGATGGCGGACAGGAATGAGACGCAGGACGCTTCGAAACTTGTACGGTCCATGCTGCTGAAAGAACTGATGATCGATGAGATCTTCGGTGATGAATAGATAAGAGGTTGAAAGCTTTATTATGGGTAAAGGTCTGATCATCGGCTATGATCTTTTGAAGGACTACTGCCGGATCTCCTGGCGTTATGAAGACCAGGAAGAGATAAAAGATTTAAAACTAACTGACAGCGAGGATCCTTACCCGGTTAAGAATTCCATCTGTAAGAAAAAAGGTGAAGATACCTGGCTGATAGGCGGTGAAGCATACCAGACAGCCTTGTTTGGCAGCGGTACCATCGTGGATAAAGTCCTGAGGCTGGTGTCTATGGGAGGCCATGCCACCTTTGAAGGCATCACTTACGATGCGGAGGAGCTCCTGGGGTATTTCTTAAGAGAGACCCTGGCGGTATTATATAAAGAGGCCGGCATGAAAACGGTAAACCAGATCGTCTTTACGGTACAGCATCTGGAGAACCAGGTCATCGATGCGGTGATCCGATGCGCCAGAAGCCTGGGGATCGAGAAAAAAAGGATCCATGTGATCAGCCATACAGAAGCTTTCCTTCATTTTGTCCTTTCGGAAAAACGGGAGCTCTGGACGAATATGACAGTGCTGTTTGACCTTTCCCAGGAAGGGCTGAATTACTACAGCATGGAAGTCATGCGCGGCATAAAACCAAATATCGCCAAGGCAGAAAGAGCTTTCCTGGAAGAGGGTTTTTCCCCTGATATCCTGGACTCTAAAGCCGGACAGCGTATGGCAGATAATATCATGGCCAATTGTGTGGAAAGAGTTTTAGCGAATAAAACGGTTTCCAGCGCCTACCTTTCCGGTCTTGGAATGAACACTTCCATGCAGTGGGGCAATGGCTTTTTAAAGATCCTCTGCCAGAGACGGCGGGTGTTCTATATCGATAATCTGTTTGCCAGAGGAGCTGTGCTTTCCGGCAACACTTTCGAAGATGAAAATGCGGCCCTTCCTTACAGTCTGATGTGTGAGGGAAGGATCGATGTGGATATTACCGTGGATGTGATCCAGGGAGTACAGAAAAGGACTATGATCCTGGCCACGGCCGGCAGCAACTGGTTTGAGACAAAAGCTGCCTTTGATTTCATCCCGGATGATGAGAGTTCACTGAAACTGACCGTCAGGAAACTGGGAGAGACCAGGAAGACATTGCTGGAAGTGCCCTTTGACGGGTTTGAATTTCCGGGGAATAAACTGAAACGGATCGGTGCCGTGCTGGCCTTTACCTCGGGCAACAGTTTTGACATCACGCTGAAAGATAAAGGATTTGGAGAATTCTTCCCGGCATCAGGTGTCACCATCAGACGGTCCTTTGTGATCGAATAAGGAAGTATTTCAGATCAGGAGTAGGTATGGGACGCTACCTTTTATGTACAAAAGAAGCTGACTCTCCCTATGAAGTGGAGGAGCTGGACTTAAGGATATATTCAATAGAAGAGCTGGCGTACCTGATCTATTATGATCTGGATGTACTGCCGGATGATTTTATTGATGAAAGACTGCTGACATTTATTGAAAAAGAACTGAAGATGCCTGAGATCTCAGGAAAGATCCGGAGGTTTTATACATCGCCCCAGGATTTTGATGCTACTGTGATCATGCTTTTATCGGAGGTCAGCTTTTTTACAGAACAGGAGATCAATGAATTCAGAGACCGGATCGTCAGAAGGCGGAGAAAAAGCGCCCCGGAACGGCTGGTCATGCGTTCAGATGCCCTGGCCAAAAGAAAACGTTATAACAGTGCCATTCGTCTTTACCGAAGCCTTCTTTCAGGCCCCAGGGACGGGCGGATGAACGAGCAGTTTTATACAAATATCATGATGAAATGCGCAGCCTGTTTCGGCCGGCTCTGCGAGTTTGACAATGCACTGGAGATGCTTTTCCAGGTCTATAAGGAGACGGGATCGCCGGAGGTATTGAAAAAACTGTATGATATCTGTATCTTATCGGGAAAGGAACCGGATGATGCAGTTTTCAGGAGAGCAGATCCGAACCTGCTGGCCAAATGGCAGAGTGATTACTGGGAGAGAGAAGCAAAAGCCAGGATGCAGGTAGACGAACATCCGGCCATGCAATTATTTCTTAAATCCCCGGACCATATAAAAGAATCGCTGGAAGCCTACACAGAAGAGACTAAAGATGCCTTCAGGGGCATGCTTGAATAAATGCAAGGAGCAGAAAATGAAAGAGCTGGAAAAAACATATGATCCCTCGGCAATAGAGGAAAGGATATATGCCAACTGGGAAGAAAAAGGATATTTCAAGGCAAAACCGAATCCTGACAAGAAACCTTATACCATCGTAATGCCGCCGCCGAATATCACCGGACAGCTTCATATGGGCCATGCCATGGACTGCACCCTGCAGGATATCATCATCCGGTTCAAACGGATGCAGGGATATGAAGCCCTGTGGCAGCCTGGGACAGATCATGCCTCCATTGCCACGGAAGCAAGAGTCGTGGAAACTATGCGGGAAGAGGGACTGACAAAGGAAATGCTGGGAAGAGAAGGCTTCCTTAAACGTGCCTGGGCCTGGAAAGAACAGTACGGCTCACGCATCGTCAAACAGCAGAAAAAGCTGGGGTCTTCCTGTGACTGGGACAGAGAACGCTTCACGATGGATGAAGGGTGTTCACGGGCGGTCAAGGATGTGTTTATCCGTCTTTATAACGAAGGACTGATCTACCGCGGCAACCGTATGGTCAACTGGTGTCCGTATTGCAATACATCGATCTCTGACGCCGAAGTGGAATATGAAGAGAAGGATGGCTTCTTCTACCATATCCTCTATCCGGTGAAGGAAACAGGAGAATACCTGGAACTGGCCACCACACGTCCGGAGACTATGCTGGGTGATACCGCTGTGGCAGTGAATCCGGAGGATGAGCGGTATCAGCATTTGCATGGCTGTCATGTGATCCTGCCTCTGATAAATAAAGAGATCCCTATCGTACTGGATGAGCATGCAGATACAGAAAAGGGTACCGGTGTGGTTAAGATCACCCCGGCCCATGACCCTAACGACTTCGAAGTGGGTATCCGTCACAACCTTCCCCGGGTGAGGGTGTTTACCTATGAAGGCCGGATGACGGGAGCTGAAGAAGCCAAAGAAAATGCAGAATATCTGGCTTCTAACAGGGCAGCGGAAGGAGAACCTGAAGTCCTGGACTGCGGCAAATATGCCGGTCTTACCACGGATGAAGCCAGGAAAGTGATCCTGGATGACCTGAAAGAACTGGGACTGTTAGTAAAAGTAGAACCCATCAAGCATGATGTGGGCACTTGCTACCGCTGCCATCATGTGATCGAGCCCATGGTGTCAAAACAGTGGTTCGTAAAAATGCTGCCGCTGGCCAAACCGGCGATAAAAGCAGTGGAAGATGGACGGATCCGGTTTGTGCCTGATCGTTTTGCCAAGGCTTATCTTAACTGGATGAATAACACCCGTGACTGGTGTATTTCCCGTCAGCTGTGGTGGGGCCATCAGATACCGGCCTGGTACTGTGACGACTGCGGAGAAGTGATCGTGGCTGCTGATCAGCCTGCTGTCTGCCCGAAGTGCGGGAACACACATTTGACACAAGATCCTGATACACTGGATACTTGGTTCTCGTCAGCCCTCTGGCCTTTCTCTACCCTGGGCTGGCCGGATAAGACGCCGGAGCTGGAGTATTTCTATCCCACGAACACACTGGTCACCGGTTATGACATCATCGGTTTCTGGGTGTCCCGTATGATCTTCTCCGGACTTGCCTATACCGACGATATTCCTTTTGATACGGTATTGATTCACGGTCTGGTCCGGGATTCTCTGGGCAGAAAGATGTCAAAATCCTTAGGAAACGGCATCGATCCTCTGGAAGTGACAGAGCAGTATGGCGCAGATGCCCTGCGTATGATGCTGCTGACTGGGAATGCACCGGGCAATGATATGCGCTACTCCGTTGAGCGTGTGGAAGCTTCCCGGAATTTTGCCAATAAGATCTGGAATGCGGCCCGTTTTATCATGATGAATATGGAAAAGGCGGATCAGACGGAGGTTTCTCTCGATGAACTTACCATGGCAGACCGCTGGATCCTTTCCAAAGCAAATATTCTGGTGAAAGAAGCCACGGAAAACCTGGAAAAATTCGAACTTGGCATAGCTCTTTCCAAAGTTTATGACTTCGCCTGGGATGAATTTTGTGATTGGTATATTGAAATGGTGAAGCCCAGGCTTTATAATGAAGAGGATGCATCGAAAAATGCAGCCATCTGGACCCTTAAGACGGTTCTCACCATTATTCTGAAACTGCTGCATCCCTTTATTCCTTTTGTGACGGAAGAGATCTTCACGAACCTCCAGGAGGAAGAAGAATCTATTATGATCTCATCCTGGCCTGAATTCAAAGAGGAGTGGGTGTTTGCTTCTGAAGAAAGAGAGACAGAGATCATCAAGGAAGCGGTCCGTGCCATTCGTACGGTGCGTACCGATATGAACGTGGCGCCTTCCAAGAAGACTACTTTATATGTGGTCTCGGATAAGGAAGATATCCGCCGGATCTTTAGTCACTCCTTAAGCTTCTTCAAGACATTGGGCATGGCTTCACAGGTGTTTGTCCAGGAAGACCGTACCGGCATCGATGAAAAGGCCGTATCGGCGGTGACTGCGGATGAGACCATCTATATTCCCTTGAATGAGCTGGTGGATATAGAAAAAGAGAGAGAACGGCTGAACAGAGAGATCGAACGGCTGAATAAAGAGATCGCCCGTTCTGAAGGCATGCTGAATAACGAGAGTTTCGTAAAGAAAGCGCCGAAGGAAAAGGTGGAAGCAGAACAGGAAAAACTGGACCGTTATCAAGCGACTATGGCCCAGGTCCGGGAAAGGCTGAACGCCTTATAAAAAAGAGGAGAAGCAATGGCTGGTCCTGATTATGATCTGATCAATGATATCATACAAAACGCAAAAAAAGCGGTAAAAGCCTTTGAGGAAGAAACGTCAAAGAATATTGCCGATGCGGTGAACAGCGTGCTGAATCAGACGCAAAGCAGACCTTCCTCCGCTCCGAAGCAGAATTCTGCTTTTGCTGACGATATAAAACAGAGACAGCATCAGAATGCGGCGAATACTGGCTACAAACCGAAGCAAAATCCCCAGGCAAAGGATTATGAACGCAAAAACATGGGGATCAAGACGGCCTACGGCTATTCTAAGTGGCAGCCGCCTCAGTTGTATAAAGACACAGGTTCTGAAAAAGCCGGCGGTGTGGTAAAATCCGTCTTCGGCTATGGTCTGGCGGCTGTCGGCAGTGCTATTCTCATAGGCGGAGGAGCCGCTATATTGGCTGGCGGGACCATATTAGCATCCTTAGGGGCCCTGGTGGGCGGCGGTATCCTGATAGCAGCCGGAGTGCCCATCGGTGTCAATGGTTCAAAACAGGTCTCAAGGGTGAACCGCTTTAAAGAATATGTGAAAGAACTGGCAGGAAAAACCGTTGTCCAGCTTAAGAATCTGGGTAAGAGCACCGGGCGGACGGTCCAGTTTTTAAGAGATGATCTTCAGGATATGTCGGAAAGACGTTATTTTACCCAGGGTCATTTCGATGAAGATAAAGAGCAGTTCATGACGTCGGATGAGACTTACCAGAATTATCGCTACCTTCTTGAAGAGAAGCATAAAGCGGATGAAGTTGCAAAACAGGCGGACCAGCTGTTAAGAGAATCCGGCCTTTCCGAGACCGGCATCGAGATCGTAAGACAGGGCCAGGAGTATCTCGGTAAGATCCAGCGCATGAATACAGAACTTCCGGGAGCAGAGATCACAGATAAGCTCCAGGGGCTGGAAAGCGTGATCGCCCGGATATTGGTGGAGATCAAGAATCAGCCGGGTAAGGCTACAGATCTTCGCCGGATGATGAATTATTATCTCCCCACTACCTGGAACCTGCTCCAGACCTATAAACAGATAGAAGATGAACCGGTAAAGACCGCACAGATGCTGTCGACTCAGAAGGAGATCGAAGAGACCATCGATATGGTACATGATGCTTTTGAGAACCTGCTGGACCGTTTGTTCCGGGATAAATCCTGGGATGTTTCTGCGGATATCTCTGTCCTGAATTCCATGCTTAAACAGGACAGTTTAAAAGATGATAATATTAATGCTTACAGCACTAGCATGAAAGAGGAGGAATGATCATGAGTGTATTTGACGACATCATTAAAGAACAGCGGGGCGAAGCAGTTGCTGCTGAAGAAGTTGTGGAAGAAACCACTGCCACAGTAGATGGGCTCAATGTGGATGATTCCGGGCTTACTGAAGAAGAGAAGAATGCCGTAGCAGTCTATGCAGATACGATTAATCTGCATGATACTTCTGCTATTATGGAATATGGCTCCGGCCTTCAGAAGAAGATGGCTGATTTTTCCGGCGAGACCCTGAATGCTGCCAAGGCAAAGGATCTGGGCGAGATCGGTGACCTGCTGGTATCTGTTGTCGGCGAAGTAAAGGGATTTGATTCTGATAATGAAAAGAAAGGCTTTTTGGGCCTCTTCAAAAAATCCCAGGCAAAGATCACTGAGCTGAAAGCCCGGTATGATAAGACAGAAAACAGCATCAATACTATCTGCAATACCCTGGAAAATCATCAGGTAACGCTCATGAAGGATGTCAGCATCCTGGATAAAATGTATGACCTGAACATGGAATCCTATAAGGAAATGACCATGTACATCCTGGCAGGCAAAAAGAAACTGGAAGAGGTCAGGAATACAGAACTCAAGGAGCTGACGGAAAAGGCTGAACAGAGCGGCAAACCCGAGGATGCCCAGGCAGCCCGTGACCTGGCTGATCAGTGCGACCGTTTCGAGAAGAAACTGTACGACCTGAATCTGTCCCGGACGATCTCCATGCAGTCAGCACCTCAGATCCGTATGCTTCAGTCTACAGATACCCAGATGGCTGAAAAGATCCAGTCTGTTATCGTAAATACGATCCCTCTGTGGAAGAACCAGATGGTCATTGCTTTAGGTATCCATCATTCTACCGAGGCTATCGAGGCTGAAAATGCTGTGACGAATGCAACGAATGAGCTTCTGAAGAAGAACGCTGAGACATTGCATCTGGCTTCTGTGGAAGCTGCCAAGGCCAATGAGCGGGGTATCGTGGATCTGGAGACCTTAAAGGCTACTAACCAGGAACTTCTGAATACCCTGGAAGATGTCATCAAGATCCAGAAAGAAGGAAAGGCAGCCCGTGCCAATGCAGAAGTAGAACTCAAGCGCATGGAAGATGAGTTAAAGAATAAGCTTCTGGAAATGAGCAAGGATTGATAAAAAAAGCTTGCAAAACTGAGAAACCCGTGCTATAATCTCATGGTTTGAATTATTACGAGTATTCCGCTGTACCGGATCACTTATGTCGCGGTCTTATTGAAGGTAGTAAGAATGCTTGAATGAAGGAGGAGTTCTAAGATGAACGAGATTATTAAAAAGATCGAGGATGAACAGTTAAAGGCCTCGGTAGACAAATTCAACGTAGGCGACACGGTCCGTGTACATGCGAAGATCAAGGAAGGCAACCGCGAGCGTATCCAGGTCTTTGAAGGAACAGTGACAAAACGTCAGAACGGCGGTGTCCGCGAGACATTTACCGTAAGGAAGATCTCCAGCGGCGTAGGCGTGGAGAAGACTTGGCCGCTTCATTCTCCTAACGTGGAGAAGATCGAAGTTATCAGATTCGGTAAAGTCCGCCGTGCTAAACTTTACTACTTAAGACAGAGAACAGGTAAGGCTGCTAAGGTTAAGGAACTGGTAAGGTAATGCTTAAAGGCACTGCTTAAAAAGCAGTGCCTTTTTTAGATGAAAAAAGGATCGTAT
>CACZSO010000298.1 GCA_902783795.1 uncultured Eubacteriales bacterium | reverse complement strand
TTTCTGCCGGATGGCCAGCTTATTTTCAGGACCCAGGCCGATGAGCATGACTTTTATTATGATGAGATAGAAGCCGGGCTGCAGATCCGGAGACTGCAGAAAGAAAAACAGGAACTTCTTAAGGAACTGGAACTGTTCTATTCTGTCTTTTTCCTGCATAAAGAGCCGTAATAAAGTGACTTTAAGGACGTTGTAATGAGGGGATTTAAGCTGGGGGACATAAACATCGATGTGCCCGTGGGACTGGCCCCCATGGCCGGTGTCTCAGATATGCCTATGAGGAAGCTCTGCGCTGAAAACGGCGCAGGGCTCTTTGTGACGGAGATGATATCGGCTAAGGCCCTGCATTTTAAGAGTAAAAATACCAGGACCTTGCTGAAGACCTACGAGGGGGAAAAGAACATCGGTGTCCAGCTCTTCGGCTCAGATCCGGACATCATCGCGGAAGAAGCACTGAAGATCGAAGAAGGCTTTGATTTTATCGATCTGAATATGGGCTGTCCGGTACATAAGATCGTCTCAAATAAAGAAGGAAGCTATCTCCTGACCCAGCCGGAGCTCATAGAAAAGATCCTGAAAAAGCTGGTGGCCACGGTCCATAAGCCGGTGACTGTGAAGCTGAGAAAAGGCTTCCTTAAAGGAGAAGAACAGGGGCTTACAGCCGCTAAGATATGTGAAGCCTGCGGTGTTTCCATGGTCACCGTCCATGCCCGGACCCGGGAGGAGTTTTATTCAGGAAGCGCTGACTGGGATTTTATCCGCCGGGTAAAGGAAAGCGTCAGTATCCCTGTGATGGGAAACGGGGATGTACGTTCTGCGGCAGATGCCCTCCGTATGGTGGAGGAAACGAAGTGCGACGGAGTCATGATCGGCAGGGCCTCCGAGGGAAATCCCTGGATCTTCCGGGAGGTAAAAGCTGCGTTTTCAGAGGAGCCTGTGCCGGAAAGACCGGATATGGATGAGATCAAACAGACCATACTGAGGCATGCAAAAATGCTTTGTGACTTAAAGGGAGAGTATGTAGCCATGCTGGAAATGAGGAAGCATGCCGCCTGGTATATCCGGGGGACAGAGAATGCGGCCGGGCTCAGAAAAAAATTAAGCGCGCTCAAGACCATGGAAGATCTGGAACACGCATTAGAAGAAATAAAATAAGGCATGAAAAAAGCAGGATACGGGAGTCGAACCCGCCTTCCTAGCTTGGGAAGCTAGTGCACTACCGATGTACTAATCCTGCAGACGTGCTGAAGTATAGCACAGAATCAGGAAAAGTGCAAGGCTATTTTTCTGTCATATTGACAAATAAAGGGTACTGTGCTATGATAACGGCGCTGATCATTCGACCACTTCGGGGGATCAGCATCTTTTTATACTTACACGGTCTTGCCGTTAAATAATCAGTTGGAAAGGGAACCATCATGGCTGATAAGAAAAACATGATCACTGCTGCAGGAGCAAAAAAACTGAATGACGAACTGCATGAAAGGACTGTCATCTTAAGAAAAGAGATCGCAGATAAGATCAAGGATGCCAAATCCCAGGGCGATATCAGCGAAAACGCTGAATATGACGCAGCCATTAAGGAATCTGCAGATAATGAAGTGCGTATCGCGGAGATCGAGCGGATCCTGGCAAATGCCGAGATCGTATCAGAAGAGGCAGATACCAGTGTCGTATTCGTAGGGGCGGATGTCCGTCTTTATGATGCAGAAGAAGATGATGAGTTCATCGTGACCATCGTAGGAACGAATGAGTCAGACAGCAGAAGGAACATGATCTCTAATGAATCGCCCATGGGCCAGGCGCTCATGAATGCATCTGTAGGAGATACTGTCACCGTTCAGGCTCCGGCCGGTTCATTTTCTTATAAAATACTGGAAATCAGCAAGCACGAAGAGAAAGAGTAACGTAAACGAAGGAGGATCAGCATGGCAGATGAGAAGAACAGCAGGGTGAATGAAGACACAAATCAGCTTTTGAAGATCCGCAGGGAAAAACTACAGGAGCTTAAAGCATCCGGCCAGGATCCTTATGTGATCACGAGCTATGACCAGGATGCCCATGCTTCCGTGATCAAAGCGGATTTTGAAGCCTATGAGCAGAAAACGGTCAAGATCGCCGGCCGTCTTATGTCTAAACGTGTCATGGGTAAAGCTTCCTTCTGCGATGTGAAGGATAAGACCGGCTCCATCCAGTGCTATGTGGCCAGAGATGACATCGGCACTGAGGCCTATCAGGCATTTAAAAAGATGGACATTGGCGACAATGTGGGTATCGAAGGCTTTGTGTTTAAGACAAAAGCCGGCGAGATCACAGTCCATGCCAAGGCCGTCACCTTATTTACCAAAGCACTCCAGATCCTGCCTGAAAAATATCACGGCATGACAGATACGGACTTAAGATACCGTCAGCGTTATGTGGATCTTTTCATGAATGATGAAGCCCGGGATGTACTGGTGAAGCGTTCCCTGATCTTACGTGAGATCCGGCGTTTTCTGGATGACCGGGATTTCCTTGAGGTGGAGACACCGGTGCTGGTGGCGAATGCCGGCGGCGCGGCAGCCCGTCCCTTTATGACGCATTTTAACGCCCTGAACCAGGACATGAAGCTCCGCATTTCCCTGGAGCTTTACCTGAAGCGCCTGATCGTAGGCGGCCTGGAAAGGGTCTATGAGATAGGCCGTGTCTTCCGGAACGAGGGTATCGATACCCGGCATAATCCGGAATTTACCATGATGGAACTCTATCAGGCCTACACAGATTATAAAGGCATGATGGACCTTACAGAAGAGCTGTACCGCACAGTCTGCGAAAAGGTCAACGGAACTGCGGTGATCTGGTATGACGGAAAGGAGATCGACCTTTCGAAGCCCTTCCGGCGCATCACTATGATCGAAGCTGTCCGGCAGTATGCCGGTGTGGATTTTGACCAGATCCTGACGCTGGAAGAAGCCAGAGAGGCGGCAAAAGCTCATAACATCGAATTTGAAGAACGCCACAAATGGGGTGATATCGTCAATCTTTTCTTCGAGGAATACTGTGAGGATAAGATGATCCAGCCCACTTTTGTCTGTGATCATCCCCTGGATATCTCGCCCCTGACAAAGAAAAAACCGGATGATCCCCGGCTGGTGGAACGTTTCGAGCTCTTCATCAATGGCGGTGAAATGGCCAATGCTTATTCGGAGCTGAATGATCCGGATGATCAGCGGGAGCGCTTCAAAGCACAGGAAGCGGCCCTGGCTGCCGGCGATGAGGAAGCAAACACGACGGATGAAGATTTCCTGCGTGCTCTGGAATTCGGCATGCCGCCCACAGGCGGTATCGGCTATGGCATCGACCGGATGGCCATGCTGCTGACCGGCGCTTCAGCCATCAGAGACGTGCTCTTGTTCCCCACTATGCGTATCCTGGGAAGCCTTCCCCTGGAGGAGAAGGCAGCTGCAAAGCAGCCGGTCCAGGTGCCTCAGGACACCCTTACTTCCACTGACTTTACAAAAGTCGTGATCGAACCCCTCTTTAAGGATCAGGTGGATTTTGAGACTTTCTCGAAGTCTGATTTCCGGGCGGTCAAAGTGCTTTCCTGTGAAGCTGTGCCCAAGTCTAAGAAACTGTTAAAGTTCACTTTGGATGACGGCACCGGGGAAGACCGCGTGATCTTAAGCGGGATCCACGAATATTATGAACCGGAACAGCTTATCGGCAAGACCTGCATCGCCATCGTGAACCTGCCTCCGCGCAGCATGATGGGGATCGATTCCTGCGGCATGCTGATCAGCGCTCTTCATAAAGAAGAAGAGGAGACAAAACTGCATCTTCTGATGGTAGATCCTCAGATCCCTGCAGGAGCAAAACTGTATTAATTACAACGGGCCTGCTGTGTTTTCAGCAGGCTCTCTGTGTTTAACTGATAAGGTCATCAGCAAAGGAATCAGAAATGTTAAACGTTGAAAGGGCAGGCCTTCCGGACATTGACAGGCTGGTGGAACTAAGACTTCAATACCTAAAGGAAGACAGGGGCCAGCTTAAAGAAGAAGAGACAGCGGTCATTACAGACAGACTGCCGGCGTATTTTCAAAGAGTCTTAGACCGGGAGCTCTTCGTATTTGTCATCCGGGAAGGAGGGGACATTGTCTCCTGCGCCTTCCTCCTGGTAACAGAAAAGCCTATGAGTCCGGCCTTTTTAAACGGAAAGACAGGAACTGTCCTTAATGTCTATACAGAACCAGCCTTCCGGCATCGCGGATATGCGAAAGAGATCATGGAAAAGCTGGTTCAAAAGGCAGAAGAACTGGAACTTGCCTATGTGGAATTACAGGCAACAGAAGACGGTTATCCCCTGTATAAGAAAACTGGTTTTAAAGACGAGATGACCAAATACCGGCGGATGAGGTGGACGAATGAGGCCGGAAAGCCGGCTGACATTGTCTGAAAACTGCAGAGAATGCAGATAAAATAAAGATAGGAGATGAATAAGTATGAAAAAGATCCTTTTCGGGGTGTCCGCAACTACGATGGCACTTTTATATGGACTCCTGGTACTGATCCTTCTTATCGTGTTTGAACTGACAGGGGTACCCCTGGTCACTTCGCTGATCGTATCAGCTATCGTTCTGGCGGTACAGTTTCTGATCTCGCCGTTTTTGACGGATCTCACCCAGCGCTGGTTCTATAAGACAAAGTTCGGCGTGGAACTGCCGGATTACCTTCGGGAATTCATTGAGCGGGTATGCCGCGATAATAACATGAAATATCCGAAGATGGGCCTTATCGATGACGGGGCGCCGAATGCTTTTACCTACGGCCATACGAAGAATAATGCCCGTATCGTCCTGACCCGCGGTATCTTTGACCTTCTGACTGAGGATGAAGTGAAATCCGTGGTAGCCCATGAGCTCGGACATGCTGCCCATTATGACATGCTGCTTATGACAGTTGCCGAACTGGTGCCCATGATCCTGTATGCTGTCTACCGGGCGCTGATCAACAGCCTGGGCAGCACTTCCAAATCCAGCGATAAGGATGATAACTCCGCGGCCCTTGTCCAGGCTGCTATCGCGGCGCTGGCCTATGTTCTCTATATCGTAGCCCAGTACATCGTCCTGTGGTTCTCCAGGACCCGTGAGTATAATGCTGATTCCTTCGCGGTGGAAGCGACCGGGGATCCGGAGGCCATGTCACGGGCTCTGATCCAGATCGGCTTCGGCTTAAGCACCCATGCGGAGACCGCAGCTGCGAAGGATAAGAAGGGCAGGAAGCTGGCTCTTAGCGCCAATTCTACGAATACCATGGGCATTTTTGACAGCAAGGCCTCCAAGTCCCTGGTGGTCAGCTGCTATGTGGACGGGGAGATCGATAAAAACCATATCAAAAATGCCATGAAATGGGAACTTTGGAACACCTGGGCTAAATGGTATGAGCTGAATTCCACTCATCCGCTGATCAGCAGACGTCTCCAGGCCATCGATGCCCTGGCACCCCAGTTCGGAAAAGAACCCTTTGTCCGGTTTGATCTTGAGAAGCCGGAATCTTATCTGGATGATTTCCTGGGTGAGATCACCATAAGCTGCCTGCCGGTTCTGGCCTTTTTAGGCGCTGCGGCAGTGGGGCTCGTTTTCTATTTCAGCGAACAGTATAGCAAACTTTGGATAGCAGCGGCTTTATTAGTGCTTTGCGCGGTGCTGTCCCTGATCAAATTCCGCTTCTCCCATCCGAACAAAGAATATCATGAAGCTAATGTAGTGGGCCTTTTAGGGGAACCAAAGGTTTCCGGCATCCGCAGCATCCCCTGCGAGATCAAGGGCCAGATCATCGGCCGTGGAGACCCGGGTTGTATTTTCAATGAAGATTATGTGCTTCAGGACGATACCGGCATCATATTCCTGGATTATAACCAGCCACTGTTCATCTTGAATAAGATATTCGCCCTCTTTAAGTCAAAAGAAAACATGGACCGCCATGCAGTGGTGCGGGGCTGGTACAGAAGAAGCCCGGTGCCTTATATAGAAATGTATACCATGGAAGTAAACGGAAAGACGAAAAAATGTTTCACTTATGGCTTTGGCCTGGTGATCCGCTGGATCTTCCTGGTTCTTACAATAGCAGCAGTGGCAGCTGCAAAGATGCTTCTGTAAAGGGGAGATGATAAAAGAAAGGAGGTAAGCCCTATGCTTGAAACAGGAGTAAAAGCGCCGGATTTTACATTGCCGGACCAGGATGGAGAATTAAAGACACTGTCACAATATCGAGGACAGAAAGTCGTCTTATATTTCTATCCAAAGGACAATACTGCCGGATGCACTAAACAGGCCTGTGCCTTTGGTGAATTATACCCTGATTTTCTCGAGAAAGGCGCGGTGGTATTAGGAGTCAGCAAAGACTCTGTGGCCTCACACAAAAAATTCCATGAAAAGTATGCAATGCCCTTTACCCTGCTTTCCGATGTGGATAAAGAAGTGATCATGGCTTATGATGTATGGAAAGAAAAGGTAAATTACGGAAAACGCACTTTTGGGGTGGTCAGGACTACGTATCTCATTGACGAAGAAGGCGTGATCATCAAGGCTTTCAGTAATGTCAAGGCAGCGGAAAACCCGGCCCAGATGCTGAAGACCCTGAGTGAATGAAGAAAGACCTATGCACTAAGAATCTTTAGAAAAAAATGTGTAAAAGAACAGACCCATGTTATGCAAAGGAGATCATGAAATGAAGTTTAAAAGATCGTATCTTTTTCCTCTGTTAGCTTTGTGCCTGCTGCTGGCCTTTACCTGGAATACGACAAAGACAGTGACTGCTGACGGAGACGTGCTCATCAACGCCACCAACTTTCCGGATGTAAATTTCCGTAACTATGTTTCCCGAAACTTTGATACTGACGCCAACGGCATACTCAGCACTTCAGAGCTCGAAGCAGTATTGGAGATCCAGGCTAACGACAGAAACATAGCATCTTTGAAAGGTGAGGAGTTTTTTACAAAACTGAAGGCACTCTATGTGTATCACAACGAACTGACACAATTAAATGTGAGCAAGAACACTGAACTTAAGACCCTGTCATGTTACAGCAACCAGTTAACAGCTTTGGATGTGGGTCAAAATACAGCCTTAATAAGCCTTGACTGCGGCGACAACAAACTGACAAAGCTGGATGTGAGCCATAATCCGGAATTAGAGAGTTTTTACTGCACTAACAATCAGCTTACGACGCTGGATGTAAGCCATAATACAAAACTGGCATACTTTTTTTGCAATACCAACCATTTGGAGAAATTGGATGTGAGCAGTAATCTGGCTCTGATAGAAGTGGATTGCAGCAGAAACGACTTTTCTTCATTGGATTTCCGCAATAACAAACAGCTTAAGATCCTGGACTGCAGCTACAACTTAGACCTGACAAGTCTGGAATGCAGTAACTGTTCAATTACTGATCTGAATGTTTTCAACTGTACGGCACTGGATCATCTGCTCTGCGGCGGCAATGCATTGACAGAATTGGATCTCAGCAGCAATACAGCATTAGAAACATTGGGATGCGCTAATAATGCTCTGACGACATTAGATCTCAGCAGCAACACAGCATTGACAGGGTTAATGGGCGGGGATAATCCTCTGACTGAATTAAACCTCGGCGAATTATCCCATATAACATACCTGTCTTGCCACAACTGTGCGCTGACCTCTTTAGATGTCAGCCATATCACAGAATTGCAAGTGCTGCTGTGCAGCGATAACCTTCTTTCGACATTAGACGTCAGCAATAACAAAGAATTGATTGCATTGGGATGCAGCAACAATGCTCTGACGACCTTAAATGTGACTAAGAATCCGCTTATAACAGAGTTGTATTGTTATTCTAACAAACTGAAAAGCCTGTTGCTGGGCAGGAATACAGAAATGTATTATTGTGACTGTGAGGACAACTGCCTCTCGTCTTTGAACATCGGCGGATGCCCGATCATACTGGACACCTATCAGAATGGTACAAAGACGCTTAAGAATGAGGAGACAGAGTATTGGTGCTATGAACTAAGTGACGAAAAAGGAAGACTAAGTGTAGATCCCATGACGAGGATCATCACCGAATACATGGAACCGCCGGTCCGGATTTTCGGAGAAACACGTTATCAGACCAGTATCAAAATAGCGGACATGCTGAAGGAAGTACGGGGAGTGGAAAAATTCCAGAACATTATCCTGGTCTATGGACAGGCCTTCCCGGATGGCCTCAGCGCAAGTTATCTGGCCGCTGTCAAAAATGCACCTATCATCACCACAGATGGATCTAAACCGAGCCGTTATGAACCGGCCCAGAAGTATGTTCTTGAAAACCTGGCCCGCGGCGGTACGGTCTATATTATCGGAGGAGAAAGTGCTGTTTCGGAAACAGCAGTGAAAGATCTTTTACATGCTGTACATTGTGTAAGACTTTCAGGTAACACAAGATATCTTACAAATATAGCTGTATTAGAGGAAGCCGGAGTTCCGGACAGATCAGAAGTTCTGATCGCAACCGGATCATCCTTCCCTGACAGCCTTTCTGTATCTTCGACAGGCCTTCCCCTGCTTCTTGTAAATGGAAATAAGGGGACCCTCACTGATTCGCAGAAGAGCTATCTTAAGAGCCTTGGCGCTAAGAAATGCAGATTCACCATCATCGGCGGAACAGCAGCGATCAGTAATGATATGAAGACCTTGATCGAAAGCTGCACCGGAGTAAAAGCAGACCGGGTGGAAGGCGGTACCAGATATACCACATCTACGGCTATTGCGGAAAGATATTTCCCTGAGACAGATAAAATGGTCTTATGTTATGGCGAGAATTTCCCTGATGCACTTTGTGCCGGTCCTTTAGGTGCTGCCCTGGATGCACCCATCGTACTGATGAGGACAGGGAAAATCAAACCGCTCAATGCAGTGATGAATTATGCCTCTTCACATAATATCCATGAGGGCTATGTCTTAGGAGGAACGACGCTCATTACTGACGATGATGTAAGAAAGATCCTCGGACTTGAGGATGATATAGAAATCGTAGTAAGATAAATTTACTGCTTTTATCTTGTCCTCACTAAACAAATAAAAAATGCTGCTGCAGTTTACAGACCTCATGTTTGAGATCTTCACTGCAGCAGCATTTTTCTGTTTATTATCCAGATCAGAACTTCAGCATCCTTTCCGCATCCAGCACAAACACCGTAGCACCGCCCACGGTCACATCCCGGGTATTATACATCTCATAGGGATTCTGCTCTGCCAGGGAAGAAGGCGCGACAGAAACAGTCCGGGTAGCACAATGCTCCTCAATAGTCCGAAGAGCATATTCCAGCAAATCATCCGATGTACCGATCAACAGGGTGGTATTGCCAGTCTTTAAAAAACCACCCGTAGAAGAAACCTTGGTAAACTTAAAATGCTCACGGGTCAACGCATTACAGACAGAAGAAGAATCTTCTTTATTAACGATAGCAACGATCATTTTCATAGGCAAACCTCCTCAACTCGATCATGATCTATATATCAATTATAACATCAGCAAAAATAAAATCAATCAGCAAAATAACAACTATGAATCCAACCTCACAAAATTATATAAGATTTATCTGGTGCCAGATAATTATTAGAAGTTTACAACCTGCCACACCCCAACCAATCCCTCTACCCTGCCAAGAGGATCATACAGCACTTCTCCGGGAGAATATCCGATTTTAAGCACTCAGCAAGGCGGACTCATAAGGCTTTATAAATACTGCCCTGAGTTCGACATTCAGAGTAAGTCCCTTAAAACCCCACCTCAGTCTCTCACCCTGACAAGGGGAGCATATAGTACTTCTCCGGGAGTGTGTGGTCTTAAGCACTTAACGAAGCGAACCCAAAGGGTGAAGCTGAGTTTACGTGCCGTTAGGGCACCGGACCCAAGCGGAAGCGCCTCCCGGAAAGTACTATATGTCACCGCATGCAGGTACACACAGTAGAGGGGAGGCCACGTACACTACCAGGGCCATTCAGTAGAGAGGAGGCCACGTCTACTATCGGGGCCAGTATGCGGAGTGGAGGCCACGTACAGTAGAAAGGCCAATATGTAGAGTGGAGGCCATACTCAATTGAGGGGGCGGACAGTCAGGATGTCGGAGAGTGGAAAGCTGCGTCCATCGGCTAAAAGAAGGATGTTGGCTTCTGGAGACAGACTTTTCACCTGGCCGGAGACAGTTTCGTAGGATCCGCCTTCTTTCAGCGCATCCGGTACAAAGACCAGGAAAGATAAGGCCTGGGAAGGATCGTCCTGAAGAAGACCCTGAAGCATGACGTCCATCAGATCCCGCTCCCCCTCATCCTGAAGGATCCGGTCATCCGTAAGACGCTCAGTCTCTGTGACCACATCCGAATAACCTGTCAGGGCCGCGTAAGGCGAAAACTGGGCCGCACGTTTGATGGCCGTCATATGGGGATGACGGGTAGATTTTTCATAAGGAAGATCCACGATATCCTGATAAGAGAAATGATCCATTTTCAGCTTTTGTGACCTCCTGTCTGTTTATTCCGCTCTATGCCGGTAGCGCCTTCCTGAAGGTTCAGGCCCCGGATCAGGGCATTCTTTCCGAAACGTTTTTTAATGGCCAGTTCTGCCTGCTGGAGCCGTTTTTCTTTGTCGATCTTTTCCTGCTCGTTTTTCTGTTTTTCCAGCATGTCATCCGGATCTGTAAAAAGGTCCAGCTGGCGTTCTGTTTCCAATGTTTCCGTACCTTCTTTGATATGATTGGCTGTGATGGAAAGCCGGCGCACCGTCATACGGGTGTCCATAATATCGTCATATAATTCCAATGTTTTCTGGATGATCAGCCGGGTCGAAGAGGAGAAGCGGCCCAGGTTTACAGACCCATGGGCATCTTTCGGGACTTTCCTGCCATAGCGGTCTTCTTTGATCTCTCCCATAAACTCACGGTTTGCCTCCGCGTTCTCCTTGTCATAGTTGATATGCAGCACGATCTGGTCTGTCAGAAGCCCCTTATCCACCAGGGAAAGCACCAGACTGTCTGCCATTTCCTGGATAATGATCTGGGCTTTTTTAGCATCGTAACGTTCCCTGAGGACCTGGGCAGAACTGATACTGTTATTTTCCGGTTTATAGGCCTTGATATCAGCGATGGTACAGGGTTCATAGCCCCAGGCGTGGTCGATGAGGAGCTCCGCATTCACGCCGAAGAGCCGGTATAACAGATCTTCATTATGAAAATCCTGGGCCTTGCCTAAAGAGCAGCGGGCGATATCCCCCATGGTGTATAGTCCGTTTTCATGAAGCTTTCGTTCATAGGCCGGACCCACCCGCCAGAAATCCCTGAGCGGCTTATGTTCCCACAGAAGCCGCCGGTAGCTCATTTCATTAAGCTCTGCGATACGGACGCCCTTATCATCCGGCTCAATGTGCTTGGCTTCGATATCCATGGCGATCTTTGCCAGATACAGGTTCGTCCCGATACCGGCAGTGGCCGTGATACCGGTCTTCTGAAATACTTCATGGATCATTTTTACAGCCAGTTCATGATGGGTAAGGCCATAGGTGTTCAGATAAGGAGTGGCTTCCAGAAAGACTTCGTCCACGGAATAGACATGCATGTCTTCCGGGGCAATATAATTTAAATACACAGAAATGATCTCGGAAGAGATCCGCATATATTCAGCCATCCGGGGGACAGCGATAAGAAAATCAACTTTTAAAGACGGATCTTTATTAAGCTTGCGGATATCACTGGAACTGCCGGTAAACTGATGTTTTGGCGCTTTTCGTAAGCGCTCAGCATTTACCTCTTTAAGACGGCTGATCACTTCAAACAACCGGGCTCTTCCGGAGATCCCGAAGCTTTTTAAAGAAGGAGAAACGGCCAGACAGATGGTTTTTTCTGTCCTGGATTCATCTGCCACCACCAGGTTCGTGCACAGGGGATCCAGCCCCCGGCTGACACATTCCACAGAGGCATAAAAGGATTTCAGATCGATGGCGATGCAGGCACGTCTTTCAGACATAAAATACTCCTTCCTGTTACCTTTATTGTATCAAAAACCTTATGAAAAAACAATGAAAAGTCATTACAGCGTTCTTGGATGAATTATTCCTTGTCATACTGTTCATTTTGCGGTATGATACACATATCCCGCCAGGCGGGAGATCCATGAAAGAAAGCAGAAAAAACATTGGTACTGATCCATAAAGAAACCTTTGATATCTTAAAGAGCTGTTCCATAAAAGAAGAGACGGAACGGTATTTTTTGTGTGACGAAGCCATTGCCCCTGCCATCGCCTTGCTGAATAAAAAAGGCTACCGTACGGCCTATTGCTGCAGCGGCCATCTGTATGATGAGATCACGGATACATTGGTCCTGGAGGATGATTTCCAGGACGAGGAGATGCTGAGAGAGGTTTACCCCGGCATCATACAGATCCAGAAATCAGAAGAGGGGCTGCGCCTTAAATTAAGGCAGAATCTCAGCATGCAGGCTTACGTGACCTTTGAAGAAGACCTGGATCTTCCTTCGCTGCCGGAGGGCTGGCGGGAGAGAGGCAGGTCCATCTTCCACAATTTCTACTGGGATGAGTCATTCCCTCATCCTTACGCGGAGAAAGAGCTTCAGGCATCTTCACCCTACCGGTTTTACGAAAGACGGCTGGAGATCATGGAAGCATTATATAACTGGGCAGAAGCTCTGCCCGAAAGAGACCAGAAAAAGAGAGGTAACAAAGCTATGGAAGTCAGAAGTTCTGAATACCTGGTAAAAAGGAAAGACTTGCTTAAAAAGCTGGTGGATGAACTGAAAAATGAATACCGGTATGTTTCGGTACTGGCCATGGATAACCAGGCCAGAAGCTACCGTGTAGGTGCGTCCGGTGTGTCTGCCGGGCCTGACAGCCGTTTCACGAACCGCGGTTTTGTGGTGCGGGTAAGAGACGAAAAAGGCTATGCAGAATACTCCTTCAACCACATTGATGAAGCAGCCATTCCGGCTATTTGCGAGAAACTGAAAAAAGAACTGATCCCTATGAAAGATGAGATGCCGGAGGGCATCGGCTTTCTTGAAAGAGGGGAGCAGAAAGATGAGCCGGTGGTATTTAAGGGTGCTACCGAATATGAGATCTGGCCCTATGATATGGGAGATGAGAAGATCTTTGAAGTCCTGAACCAGATCCGGGCACAGGGGAAAGCCTTTGATGAACGGATCCTGGACTGTAACGCTTCTTTCAGTTTCCAGGAGATCCACAAACTGTTCTTAAGTCCTGAAAAGGATCTGGAGCAAAATATCATGTGGTCTTCCGGCTCTGTCATGGTCATGGCGCTGAAAGGGCAGGAAATGGTCACTTCCTACCAGGGTTATTCAGGACTCTCAGGGGCAGAGCTTCTGTCTGGCATGACCGCAGACGTAGACCACGTAGCGGCCACCGGCATCGAACTTTTGAGCGCTGAGCCCATTACTCCCGGTGAATATGAATGCGTCTGTATGCCTTCTGTTACAGGTATGATCGTCCATGAAGCCTTCGGCCATGGCGTGGAAATGGACATGTTTGTGAAAGACAGGGCCCTGGCGAAAAATTACATTGGCGAATATGTGGCATCACCCCTGGTCACCATGCATGACGGGGCGGCTGTCATGAAAGAATCCGGTTCCTACTTCTTTGATGATGACGGCAATATGGCGAAGGACACGGTGATCATAGACAAAGGTATCTTAAGGACCGGTATGTGCGACGAGCTTTCTGCAGAAGTCTTAAAGATCCCTTCCACCGGCAACGGACGCAGGGAATCTTATGAGCGGAAGGCCTATACCCGCATGACCAACACTTATTTTGAAGCCGGCAATGATACGCTGGAAGACATGATCGCTTCCATCGACTACGGCTTCGTTCTGGACCAGCCCACATCCGGCATGGAAGACCCGAAGAACTGGGGCATCCAGTGCATGGTGAACTTTGCAAGGGAGATCAAAGACGGCAAACTTACCGGCAAGATCTTTTCACCCATCGTGCTTACCGGCTTCGTCCCGGATCTCTTAAAATCCATCTCCATGATGGGCGGGGAGATCAAGCTAGAAGGCGGCGGCATGTGCGGCAAAGGCTATAAGGAATGGGTGAAGGTTTCTGACGGCGGTCCGGCCATGAAGGCCCGGGTGCGTCTGGGATAAGGAGGCAGAAGATGATCAACAGGATATTAGCGGGATTAAAAGCCCTTTCTTTAGAGGACTACCTGATCAATGATAAACAGACATCCTCGGCAGAGCTGTTCTTTGTCAAAAAAGAACTGGACATGCGCCGGATGAAAGACGTGGAGAAAGTCAGCGTCACTGTGTACCGCACGGAAGAAGCAGCAGGAGGCAAAAAGCTGGGAAATTCCGATGCGCTGCTGACGCCGGATATGACGGACGAGGAGATCCGTGAGGCCTTGGCGGATGCTTATGCCTCTGCCGCCAACGCCATGAATCCCTGGTATGAATTATATCAGGGTGAGAAGGCAGAAAAGATCACGGAAGATAAGGCCATCGCCTCCTTAAGCACAGCAGAGACTGCCCTGAAGATCGCGGAAGCCCTGTTTTCTTCGGACACCAGGGATGATGCATTCTTGAATTCTGCAGAGATCTTCGTGGAAAAGCAGGAGGTGCGGATCCTTTCTTCCACAGGAACGGATGTCTCCTATGTTTCTTACAATGTTAACGGCGAATTCGTGGCCCAGTGCAGGGAGCCGCAGGATGTGGAGCAGCATTTCACCTTCCGTTATGACGATGTGGAAACGGAGGCCTTGAAAGCAAAGGTGGCAGAAGCCTTAAACACGGTGGCAGACAGGGCCCGGGCGGTGAAAGCCCCTGCCGGCGGTAATTACGATGTGGTGCTTTCCGGGGAAAACCTGGCAGAGATCCTGACATTGTACCTGTACCGCGGTAATGCAGCCTACGTCTATCCGGGGTATTCAAATTACCATGAGGGCCTGAATGTCCAGGGCGAAGAGATCTCCGGCGAGAAGCTGAATATGGACCTTTTGCCGGCCAGCCCTTATTCCGACGAGGGAATTCCCATGAAACGCCGGGAGTTCATAAAAGACGGCATTTTAAGCTTTGTACACGGTAATGACCGGTTCTGCAAATATCTGGGCATCGAACCCACCGGCATGTACCGGAAGATCGCCCTGAAGGGCGGTACCGTACCCTTTGATGAGATGAAGAAGGGCTGCCTCTACCCCGTGACCTTCTCTGATTTCCAGATGGATCCCTTCTCCGGACACTTTGCCGGAGAAATGAGGCTGGCTTATAATTACGGAGAGAATGGCGTGGAAATCCTGACCGGCGGCTCCATCAACGGGTCACTTTTGCAGAAGCAGGATGATCTTTGTTTCTCTTTGGAGACATATAAGGATGCTTCTTATGAAGGACCTTTGGCAGTGAAGATCAAGGATGTGGCTGTGGCCGGATAAGAGAGATCATGTCGAATAAACGTTGTTATGTGGAAGTGGATCTTTCGGTGATCCGCGAGAATGCCAGGATCCTTTCCGCGTCATTGGGACCGGGACAGGAAATGATGGCTGTGGTCAAGGCAGATGCCTACGGGCATGGGGCTGTCCCCGTGTCCCTGGCCCTTAAGGAAGAGGGGGTCCGCCATTTTGCGGTGTCTAATATCCGGGAAGCCATGGAATTAAGGGAGGCCGGCATAGACGGACAGGTCCTGATCCTGGGCTATACACCGGCGTGTGAAGCTGATAAGCTTAAAAGTTACGATATCACCCAGGCCCTCATTTCTGAAGAACACGCCCAAGGCTTTAAAGGCACCGGCATCAAGGCTCAGTTTGCCATAGATACCGGCATGAACCGGATAGGACTTGACGGTGATGATCCGGCCCATTGTGAGGCAGTCATCCGGTCTTACAGGGATGAAGTGCAGCTGACAGGCCTCTTTACCCACCTCTGCACCGCCGATGACCCGTCCTCTGATGACTTCACAGAAGAACAGATGGCCAGGTTCGAAGCGGTCTGCGAACGGGTCTCTGACTTGGACCTGCCGTATCTTCATTGCCTGAATTCAGCTGGCGGCCTGTATCATAATGCTTATGGGAAACTGGTGCGGTTCGGCATCGTGCTGTACGGGCTGAAGCCGGACAGGGCCAATGTGCTTCCGGATGGTCTTAAGCCTGCCATGACCTGGAAATCCCTGATCTCCATGGTGAAGACAGTGCATCCGGGAGAGAGTATCAGCTATGGGCGTACATTTACAGCGGAACATGAGATGAGGGTGGCTACCGTGCCGGTGGGCTATGCGGATGGCTACCGGAGAGACATGTCGAATCAGGGGTCTGTATGGATCAGGGGAAAAGAAGCCAGGATCTTAGGCCGGGTCTGCATGGACCAGTTCATGTGTGATGTGACTGACATTCCGGAAGCTTCTTTTGAAGACGAAGTGATCCTGATGGACCAGCATTATAACGCAGACACCATCGCAGCACTCTGCCGTACCATCGGCTATGAGATCGCCTGTGATATTTCCAAACGGACAGAAAGAGTGTATATCCATGGAAATAACGGTAAGGCTGAAAAGTTTTGAGATCGAAAATATTAAAAATGTAAAGCATGGCTGCATCCTCATGCCGGACGCTTTGAAAAAAGTGCCGGACAGTGAAGAAGCGGGTGTGCTGGGCATTTATGGACAGAATGGTTCTGGGAAGACAGCGGTCATCGATGCTTTGTATTTCCTGCGGATCCTGATGGCCGGAGAGACATTGCCGGCGTCTTTTTCTGAATTTGCTTCTCTGGATTCAGATACTGTGAAACTGTTGTCCACTTTTTATCTGTTCATGGAAGACCATGTGACGGAAGTGGCTTATGAGAGTGTGCTTGAAAGGGCCGAAAAGGGCTTTATCGTGAGCCACGAGACCCTCTCTGAAAAAGATATCAGCCCGGATAAGAAAGGCCGGAAAAACCTGCTTTTAAGCTTTGAGAGGAAGGAGGAGGAGCTGGTGCTCCGCCCGGAAAAAGTCCTGCGGGCGCTTTATAAAGAGGATCAGAAGAACCGGACAGAGCTGAAGGTAGCCCTGAGGCTTTCTGACAGGGAAAATACCAGCTTCCTGTTTTCCGCCTATCTTAAGGAGATGCTGCTGCCTGCACAGGATGAGAGCCTGTCAGCCTTAAAGACATGGGTCAATGCGCTGCATGATTACGCAGTGAATGATATGATCGTGGTCCTGATGGAAAAGGCCGGCCGGCATCAGAGCAGCTTCCGGCTGACCGTAAATACCCAGGGGCCAGAGGGAGAAGAGACCGGCAGCTTCCGTGTAAATCTGGACGGTCCGGCCCTTTATACCGCCGCTGAGAAAGAGACTATCCAGCGTTTTGCCGAGAGCATCGATGTGGTGCTTCCTTCCATCATTCCTGGCTTATATCTTAGAGTCAGGGATTATGGACCTCAGGTGGACAACAGCGGAAACGAAAGCTTCCGGCTGGAGCTTTTGTCTCAGAGAGAAGACCTGCCGGCCATTCCCTTAAGGAGAGAATCAGAAGGTATCGTCCGGATCATTTCTCTTTTGAACGCCTTTGTCCGTGCCTTTGACGATCCTTCTGTTCTGCTGGCGGTGGATGAGCTGGATGCAGGGGTGTACGAGTACATGCTGGGAGAACTGCTGGACATCTTTGAAAATAACGCCAGGGGACAGCTGATCTTCACGTCTCATAATCTGCGGGCCCTGGAGATGCTGGAAGATAAGAGCATCATGTTCTCTACCGCGAATCCAGAAAACCGCTATATCCGGATGAAGCACCGGGATAAGGATATGAGCCTGAGGGATGATTATCTGAGGGGCATTACATTGGGCGGTCAGGATGAGGTGATCTATGAAGAGACAGACAGCCTGAAAATAGCCAGGGCTTTCCGGAAAGCGGCCAAGGTAAGAGAAAATGCGTGAGAAGAAAGTTGTAGCCGTTATCGTGGAAGGCCCCAGTGACGAGGCCGCCTTAGGCCCCAGCATAAGGGACTACTTTTCAACAGATGAAGTCAGATTTATCGTGGTCCACGGAGATATCACCACCAATGGGACATTGACCCATGAGACTATCCTTTCCCGGATCTATGACCTTATCAACACCATCAAGAGCCGTTACCGCTACAGGAATTCGGATTTCTTAAGGATCATCCATGTGTGTGATACGGATGGCGCTTTTGCTTCTGACAGTATCGTGGAGGCCGATGTAGGTTCCATCCGCTATTATACGGATCATGTAGAAGTACGGGACGCCCAGGCGCTTCAGGACAGGAATGAGCGGAAGGCCGCCGTCCTTTTCAGGCTTCGTTCCACCGGGAGGATCAGCGGCATCCCTTACAGGGTCTATTATAATTCCTGTAATCTGGAGCATGTGCTCTGGAACAGGCTGAGGCACATCAACAGCCGGGAAAAGATACGGTTGGCTGATGAATTTGCGGAACGGTATGAGGGAAAGCT
>CACZSO010000297.1 GCA_902783795.1 uncultured Eubacteriales bacterium | reverse complement strand
CCGCGCTGGACATAGTTTCCGCTCATGACGACCACCAGATAATCGCAGCCGGTCAGCTGCCTGGCTTCCTTCATATGATGGATATGGCCGTTGTGAAAGGGGTTATATTCGGTAATGAGGCCGCAAATCTTCATCGATACATCCTCCTTTTGTGATTTCTACCCAAATAACATAACATGAAGTTTGTTTTTTTTCAATATTTTTACTTGAAAAACAGCTCATGTATGACTATAATTATAACAAGTATATGGAAAGGAGCCGACAGTATGGCATTTATAGACGTAATCAAAGAGAAAGCGAAAGCAGATCTTAAGACGATAGTACTTCCTGAGGGTATGGACCGGCGCACCTGGGAGGGCGCCAGCGAAGCAGTGAAGCAGGGACTTGCGAAGGTCATCGTGCTGGCGAGCGAAGAAGAAAAGAACGCTTACTCCACCGGCCTGGACATCAGCGGCATTACCGTGATCGATCCTGCCACATCACCGGATCGTCAGAGATACATCGACCTTCTGGTGGAGCTGAGAAAAGCGAAAGGCATGACTCCCGAAGAAGCGGAGAAGCTGGTGCTGAATGATTACACTTATTTCGGCACATTGATGATCAAGGCAGGGGATGCCGACGGTCTTGTATCCGGCGCCTGCCATTCCACAGCGAATACACTGCGTCCGGCACTGCAGATCATTAAGACAAAGCCCGGCGTATCTCTGGTCTCTTCCTTCTTCCTGATGGAAGTTCCGGACTGTGAATACGGCTATAACGGCACCTTTGTTTTTGCAGACTGCGGCCTGGAGCAGAATCCCACACCGGAGAAACTGGCAGCCATCGCCGGTTCTTCCGCAGAATCCTTTAAGAAGATGGTGGGGGCAGAGCCTCTGGTAGCCATGCTTTCTCATTCTTCCTACGGCTCAGCGAAGCATGATGATGTGACTAAAGTCGTTGAAGCAGTGAAGATCGCAAAAGAGACTTATCCCCAGTATATGATCGACGGCGAGCTGCAGCTGGATGCTGCTATCGTCCCGTCAGTAGGCGCATCCAAGGCACCGGCCAGCCCGGTGGCAGGTAAGGCCAATGTCCTGGTCTTCCCGGATCTGGATGCCGGCAATATCGGTTATAAACTGGTGCAGCGTCTGGCTAAGGCAGAAGCCTACGGGCCCATCTGCCAAGGCATTGCAGCACCCGTTAATGATCTTTCCCGCGGCTGTTCCTCAGACGACATCGTAGGCGTTATCGCCATCACAGCCGTTCAGGCGCAGGAAAAGTAATATAATTACAGGAGGGTTTACACCATGAGTGGAAGAGTATTGATTTCTTTGGGACGTGAGTCGGGTTCCGGCGGAAGAAGAATCGGCCTTGCGGTAGCCGAAAGACTGGGCGTTAAGTGCTATGATAAGGAGCTGATCGCAGAAGCTGCCAAGGCTTCAGGTCTGGCTGAGGAGATCCTGGAAAATAATGATGAGGTCCCCACCAGAAGCTTCCTGTATTCACTGGTCATGGATACATATTCCATGGCTTATCATACCACCGGCCCTGTGGACATGCCTATTGAACAGAAGGCATTCCTTGCACAGTATAACGCCATCAAGAAGATCGCTGAAGACGAAGGAAGCGCTGTTTTTGTAGGCCGTTGTGCAGACTATGCCCTGGAAGACGATGATGACCTGATCTCTATCTTCATCACCGCTGACTACCAGGATAAGGTCGAGCATGTCATGCAGACCTATGAATTAAGCGAGAGCAAAGCTAAGGATTACATCCAGAAAGCTGACAAACGCCGCAGTAATTATTATAATTACTATGCTAACAAACGCTGGGGCGAAGCTAATACTTACGACCTCTGCATCAACAGAAGCCGTCTGGGCTTCGAAGGCACGGTAAATGCCATCGTCCAGTTCGTGGAACTTGCCCAGAAAGAGAAAGAAAGCGGCGTTAAAGATAATGCACCGGCTAAGGAGTAAAGGCATTATCAAGATAAACTGAAAAAGAAGGAGCGGAGAATAGATCCGTTCCTTCTTTTCGTGAGCAAAAATCAGGCTATATTTAAATTTCCTCAAAACCGCATTTTATATCTTCCAGAAAAGACTTTACGGTGGTTTCCCATGTTTTTTCCAAAGAGCGGTCCAGGGAGAGGCCCAGATAAGAGACCCCGGTGGTCAGGAATAACTGCCTGTCTCTGAAGAGGATAGCCATAGACAGAGAGGAGACCTCGCAGTCAGAAAAACCGGAGCGGCGGACCAGCGCTTCTGTGGATTTTTTCGATGTGATCAGCACGATCTTAAAATAGACCGGAAGCCGTCTGCCGGAAATGAGCGTCCTGATGGGAGAACGTACATCAGCCCAGGATACAAAAGGATCGGCCAGCTCTTTTGCCTGTTCTGATTCATCATAAAACTCCGGGTTTTTCTGCCCGCTTATGGTAAGTGAGAGTGATGTGGTCAGATTCAGGTCATGGAGCAGGAAACGGTCGAAAACGTCTTTGGAAAAAAGCATTTCCGTAAACAGGCCGATATCATTGATCTTAAGTGACAGCATAGGTTTATCCTCTTTATTAAAAGATTCCGGCACAGAAGCCGGTTCTGATCCTGAGTACTTCATTAAAAGTACCACAATATGATAAAAACCTCAAGAGAAACCTGAAAAAGGAGGAAGAACTCCCATGAACACAACCGTTACAGCGAAAACACCCTGGAAATCATCTTTAGGTGATATTCCGTTTTCGCTGGATTATTTTGAAGGCTCCATGTATGAAGCAGTTGAGAAGATAGCGGAGAAATATCCGAATAATATAGCTTTCGACTTCATGGGGCGTTCCACGACATACCGGAAAATGATCCAGGAGATCCAGCGCTGTGCAAAGGCTCTGAAAGTCATCGGTGTGCGTGAAAATGATCGTATCACCATAGCAATGCCTAACTGCCCCCAGGCTATCTACATGTTCTATGCCGTAAACCTGGTAGGCGGTGTTGCCAATATGATCCATCCCCTTTCTGCTGAGAAGGAGATCGAATTCTATTTGAATGAATCTGAATCTGTCACCGCTGTGACATTGGACCAGTTCTATGGCAAATTCGAGAAGATCCGCAGCAATACAAAGGTGGTGAACATCGTCATCGCTTCTGTGAAGGATGAACTTTCACAGCCCTTAAAGGCGGGCTATATGATGACGGAAGGCCGCAAGATCGAAAAGATCCCAAAGGACGCCCCGGTCATTATGTGGCGTGAATTCATGCGCCTTTCTTCTTCCTGCTTTTATAATTATAAAGTAGACCGCAAAGGAGAGGATCCGGCGGTGATCCTGTATTCCGGCGGCAGCACAGGGACATCCAAAGGCATCCTGCTTACTAACAGGAACTTTAATGCTTTAGGCCAGCAGGTGGTGGCAACGAATCCTATGTTCCGCGTCGGCGATAAGATGCTGGCTGCCATGCCCCTGTTCCACGGCTTTGGCCTGGGTGTCTGTATCCATACCATGCTTTCCCAGGGCGGACGCTGCATCCTGATCCCGAGGTTTACAGCTAAGTCTTACGCAAAGCAGATCACAAAATACCACTGTAATTTTATAGCCGGCGTGCCGACACTGTATGAAGCACTGCTCAGGCTTGACAATATGAAGAATGCAGACCTTTCTTCTCTGAAGGGTGTATTCTCCGGCGGAGATTCTTTGTCTGTCGAGCTTAAAAAGAAATTTGACAAATTCCTGTATGATCATAAAGCCACGATCCAGGTGAGAGAGGGCTACGGCACTACGGAGACGGTGACAGCCTGCTGCCTGACGCCGCCGACCATGGCCAAGGAAGGTTCTATAGGCATTCCGTTCCCGGATACCTATATAAAGATCGTCCGGCCCGGTACGGATGAAGAGCTTCCCTATAAGGAAGAGGGCGAGATCCTTTTGGCAGGTCCTACCGTCATGAGAGAGTATATCAATCATCCGGAAGAGACTCGGCAGACGCTGCGCACTCATGCTGACGGCCTGACCTGGGTCTATACCGGTGATCTGGGCTATATGGACGAAGAAGGTTTCGTATACTTCAAAGGCAGAGCAAAACGCATGATCATCTCCTCAGGCTATAATATCTATCCGGCCCAGCTGGAGAATGTCCTGGATGCCCATGAGAAAGTTCAGATGAGCTGTGTCATCGGCGTTCCGGATCCCTACCGGATGCAGAAGGTGAAAGCCTTCGTGACTCTGAAGCCGGGTATCGCCGGTTCAGAAGAAGTGAAGCAGGAACTGCTGGCTTACTGCCGCCAGTACATTGCCAAATACGCCATGCCTTATGATATTGAATTCAGGGATGAAATGCCTAAGACCCTGGTGGGCAAGGTGAACTTCCGCCTTCTGGAAGAAGAGGAACTGAAAAAAGCACAGGAAGCTGCAGCACAGCAGCAAGAGTTATCATAAGGAGACTGCCATGAAAAATATCTTACTTGCATCATCGGAATGTGTTCCCTTTGTAAAGACCGGAGGCCTGGCCGATGTGGCCGGCGCCCTTCCGAAGTATTTCGACAAGCGCAGATATGATGTCAGAGTCATTCTGCCTAACTATTCAGTGATCCCCGAGGTCTACCAGCAGCAGATGGAGTATGTGACCCATTTCTATACCGGCTGGAATTTCCAGGACCGTTATGTGGGCCTGTTAAAGCTGGTGCTGGACGGCGTGACCTTCTATTTCATTGACTGCAAGGATTTCTTCTCCGGAGATAAGCCCTACGGCGACATCCGGGGCGATATCGAGAAGTTCGCCTTCTTCAGCCGCCAGGTCCTTTCTGTCCTGCCTCATCTGGACTGGAAGCCGGATATCATCCACTGCAATGACTGGCAGACCGGCCTGATCCCGGTATATCTTAATGATTCTTTCCAGGGCGATGTGTTCTATCATCAGATGAAGACCATCTTCACCATCCATAACCTGAAATTCCAGGGTATCTGGAGCCTGGAGGAGATGCCCAGGCTGACAGGCCTGTCCGAGTATTATTTCACCTCGGATAAGCTGGAAGCCTATGGAGACGGCAATATGCTGAAGGGCGGCCTGATCTACGCGGACCGCATCACCACCGTTTCCGACACTTATGCCGAAGAGATCAAGATGCCTTTCTACGGTGAGAAGATGGACGGCGTGCTGCGAGCCCGTGAAAACGTGCTTTCCGGCATCGTCAACGGCATAGACGTGAACTTCTATAATCCCAAGACCGATGCTGACATTGCCAGCCATTACGATGTCAGGACTGTCTATAAGGGAAAGGCTGAAAATAAAAAAGCCCTGCAGAAAGAACTGGGACTTAAGGAAGATCCGAATTCCTTCATGATCGGAATCTGCTCAAGACTGACGGATCAGAAGGGTCTGGACCTGGTGGATTATGTCATGGACGAGATCTGCGCACCGGATGTACAGTTCGTCATCCTCGGTACCGGTGATCCCAAGTATGAAGCCATGTTCAGAAGCTATGCGGACCGTTATCCTGACAGAGTTTCCGCCAACTTCTTCTATTCCGAGAGCCTGTCTCACCGGATCTATGCAGGCTGTGATGCCTACCTCATGCCGTCGCTCTTTGAGCCCTGCGGCCTGTCACAGCTGATGGCGCTCCGCTACGGGACCATCCCCATCGTCCGCGAGACCGGCGGCCTTAAGGATACGGTGCAGCCTTATAATGAATATACGGATGAAGGCACCGGTTTCTCCTTTGCCAATATCAATGCCCATGAGATGCTGAATTGCATCAATACGGCAAAGAGTGTATACTATAACCATCGGGATGCCTGGGACAGGATGGTCTTAAGAGCCATGAACCAGGATTATTCTTGGAAAGCCTCGGCAAAGAAATATGGTAAGCTGTATGATGAGCTGATCGACGAGAAGCGCGCGACAGAGAAAGAATTCAAAAAAGAAGGGAAGTAAGATGAAAAACCCTTTGATCCAGGCAAGGATACTGATCGTCCTGCTTCTGCTGGATACGATATTTATGATCGTTGCCCTGTTCCTAGGCAGTATGCCGTTGTTTTTCATCGGCGGTTCTGTCCTGGTCATACTGATCATTTTCAGCCTGCTGGTCATCAAAGCAGCAAAGAAAATGCAGAAGGAAGCTAAAGAAGGTGAGGAAGAATCATGAAGATTGGGATCGGCTGTGATCATTCAGCCCTTGACATGAAGGAAGAGATCATCGGACACCTGAAAGAAAAAGGGTATGAGATCACGGATTTCGGTACATACACAAAAGACAGTACAGATTATCCGATCTATGCGGAGAAGGTAGCCAGGGCGGTTGCTTCCGGAGAACAAGAGCTGGGGATCCTGATCTGCGGTACTGGCATGGGCATGTGCCTGGCAGCGAATAAAGTGAAAGGCATCAGGGCCTGTGTGTGCTCTGAACCCTATACTGCGAAACTTTCCCGCCTGCATAATAATGCGAATATCCTTTGCTTCGGCGCCAGGGTCATCGGTCCGGAACTGGCAAAGATGATCACCGATACTTTCCTGGAAGCTGAATTTGAAGGCGGACGTCATGCAAGACGGGTCCAGATGATCATGGACCTGGAAGGAAAAGACTGAACTTAGTGTAGTTATATAAGGAATTCTTCAGATGAACTATTATCTGGAAACGGATCAGCTGACAAAAACATATAAGGGCCGTACAGTACTTGACAATGTATCGATCCATGTGAGGAAAGGCGATATTTACGCCCTGTCAGGGCTGATGGGCGCCGGAAAGACCACCCTGTTAAAGATCATTTCACAGCTGGCCCTGCCCACTTCAGGCGAAGTCCGTTTTGCTGAAGACATCAGAAAAACAGGCCTGGGGGTCCTCATCGAGGCCCCGGGCTTCTTTCCGAATCTGACAGCGTATCAGAATCTGGCCATGAGAAAAAGAGCATTAGGTGCCGGAGAGGAGCAGGATATCAGAGAACTCCTGTCTTTTACCGGTCTGTCCAGCTGGGCCGATGTAAAGGTCCGGTCTTTTTCTGGTGCCTTGCTGAAAAGACTTTCTGTTTCCATGGCCTTAGTCAATGATCCTTCCCTGCTTCTTTTGGACGAACTACTGACAGCCCTGGATCAGCAGACCTTTCATGATTTCGGTATCATCCTGCGAGCCCTTAAGGAACGCGGAAAGACTGTGATCATCTCCGGTTCACGGCCTGAGGAAATGGCTAAATACGCGGATGCCTTTGGTTTTCTGGAGAATGGTGTACTCAGGGAGGAGAAGACCGCAGAGGAAATTCGGCAGAGTCTGCTTTCCCACATCCGGATCACGGCACAGCCCATGGACAAGGTGAAAGAAGTACTGGAAGAAATGGGCATTTTCAGCTACCGGGTGCAGAATGACAGTACTTTGCTTCTGATGGAACGTTTTGGTGACATCGATGAGATCCTGGACCGGTTAAAAGAGAACGGGGTCCAGGTCCAGTCGTCTTATCCTATTTATGATGCAGCTGAAAGTTATTTCGGCGTAACTTCTGCCGGGAGGTGAATATGAAAGCTTTATTTACTGCTGAAATATACCGCCTTTACAGGCAGAAGAGTACCTTTATCATCCTGATATTGTCCTTTGTTTTCCTGACATTTAATGCCTGTATGCTGGGACTGGCCCTGGGAAATGCCCCATGGCTTCAGGAGATCCACGATAATCTTTTGAATTCCGGTGTGCTGGAAGAATATTACGGTTCCGCTTTTTTAGAGCAGTATCAGCAGGTGCTTGCCATGAGGCCGGATACGGCCGCTGAATTCATTGCCCTTAATTTCCGCGGCGACCTGGTGTTTTTCCTGGCTTTTTTTGCCTTATGTTTTTCTGCATCGGAAAAGAAATACGGCTTTGTCCAGCAGTATGCGCCCTTACATAAAAGGGCCAGGATCTTTACGGTACATTCCCTGATCCTGTTTCTGTTCAGCACCTGCATGCTGGTGCTGTCGTTTTTCGGGATCCTTCTGGCATCCCAGATATTTTTTGTGAAAATGCCCTTTGGGAACGGGCTGCTGCTTTTAGGATATCTGCTGGTGCTTTTGATCATTTATGCAGCAGTCGGGAATCTGATGCTGGTAGTATTTGATCTTATCAGGAGCACACGGCTGGCGGCGATCCTGATCTTTTTCTATCTGCTGATCGGCTCCAGCTTTCTGTATTCGCTTCTGGACACGATCTTTTCAGGCATGGGATCCACCTCATCGGTGCGGATCATGCTGCCGGTAGGCAGCCTTTCGGTCATCAGTTATACGAATCCGGGAACCATCGCTGCATCGCTTTTCCCTGGCGTAGTATTTTCAGGCCTTACATTTTTACTTGAGTTTTTCTACTTCCGCAGGCGTGATCTCATGGTTTAGTTCTTGAGGTTTTTCTGTACCTGTGTTACTATAGACGGGAGTTTATATGAGAGTGATCGGCGGATCTAGACGAAGTCTGCCATTAAAGAGCGTTCCCGGTGAAAAGACCCGGCCCACCCAGGACAGGATCCGGGAGACCTTGTTCAATATTCTTAGTTCCTATGTGCCGGGAAGCCTGTTCATTGACCTGTTTTCAGGGACCGGGGCTATTGGTATAGAAGCCTTGTCCAGAGGCGCTTCTCACTGTTATTTCGTGGAGAAAAGCAGGGCAGCAGCCGGAGTCATCAAAGAGAACCTGGCCTTTACCAGATTCGAACAGGAAAGCACCCTGTTCCGGATGGATGTCATGAACGGGATCGCTTACTGTGAGGAAACAGTGGGAGGAGCCTGTGATATTATCTTCATGGATCCCCCTTATCATGAAGGTTATGAAGAACCGGTCATTGAAAGACTGTCAGGTTCCTGCCTCATAAGTCCTGAGACCCTGGTCATAATCGAAGCAGATATAAAAACAGATTTTTCTTTTGCAGAAAAGTATAACTTTTCTGTGTTCAGAAATAAAGAATACAAGACCAGCAAACATGTTTTTTTGAAAAGGAAGAACATATGACTACGGCTATTTATCCCGGATCCTTTGATCCCATGACCTTCGGACATCTGGACATAATCAAAAGGGCCAGCCTGATCACTGACAGGCTCATCGTCAGTGTCCTGAATAATTCATCTAAAACCCCGCTCTTTTCTGTAGAAGAACGGATGGCATTCCTGAGACAAGCCACACAGGATATGCCGAATGTGGAAGTGACCTCATTTTCCGGACTGACCGTGGACTTTGCCCACATGATGGGTGCGACAGTGATCGTCAGAGGTCTTAGGGCTGTCACGGATTTTGAATATGAACTCATGCTTTCCCAGACGAACCGGAAGCTGGCATCAGATGTGGATACGATCTTCCTGACCACATCGCTGCAGTATGCTTATCTGTCATCGTCAGTGGTAAAGGAAGTAGCATTGTATAACGGCGACATCTCTGAATTTGTGCCTCCCTATGTGGAAAAGAGGATCAGAGAAATCATGAATTTGTGAGGAGTGTATTATGGCAAACAGAATCGAGCAGGTGATCGCGGACATCGAAGAGTACATTGACGGCTGTAAAATGCAGGCTTTCTCCAACACAAAGATCATTGTGGACCGGCCGCAGATCGAGCAGTTTCTGGATGAACTGCGGGAATATACGCCGGAAGAAGTGAGAAAATACCAGCGGATGCTGAATAACCGCGATAAGATCCTTAATGATGCGAAGAAAAAGGCGGCGGAGACAGAAGAAAAAGCCCAGGCTTATGCAGAGCACATGGTGGAAGAGAATAATATCACCAGGCTTGCCTATGAACGGGCCAATGATATCTTAAAAGAGGCTAATGAGCGGGCTGAGGCGGTCAAAGAAAGCGCTTCCGCAGATGCCAGGGTCATCCGTGAGGGCGCAGTTGCTTACGCCAATGATATTTTAAGTTCACTTCAGTCCATCCTGAACGGAAGCATTGAAGATATCAGCCGGAATTTTACGTCCCTTATCAATACACTCAGTGACCACAGGAATATCGTCAGTGAAAACCAGAAAGAACTGAATTCCATGAAAGGCCCTCAGGAAGAGACAGCAGCGGCGGATGACGCAGCCATAGATCTGGGACCGGAGCTTACGGATTTCAGTGTGGATTTTGAGGACGAATGATTTTCAGACTGGATTATGATTTTTAAGCCCGGGGCATTTCCCGGGCTTCCTTCAATGTCAGGGGATTAGGGGATTTTATGCAGAAACTTCCTGAAAAGTTTATAGAGGAGATGAAAGAGCTTCTGGGAGAAGAGGGGTGCAGAACTTACCTTGCATCCTTTGAAGATGCGCGTTCAAACGGCCTTCGAGTCAATACATTGAAGATCTCTCCGGAAGAGTTTGTGAAGATCTCTCCCTTCCCGCTGACACCTATTCCATGGACTCATAACGGTTTCTGGTACCCGGAAGACTGCCGGCCGGCCAGGCACCCCTATTATTATGCCGGGCTCTATTATCTCCAGGAGCCATCTGCCATGGTGCCGGCCCAGATCCTTCCCATCGATCCTGGGGATAAGGTGTTGGACATCTGCGCGGCTCCCGGTGGAAAATCCACAGAACTTGCCGCAAAGCTAAATGGCACCGGGATTTTGGTCTCCAATGATATCAGCAGCTCCCGGGCCCAGGCGCTTCTTAAGAACCTGGAACTTTTCGGCGTTTCAAATGCTGTCATAACCACAGAAGATCCTGAGAAGCTTTCACCCAGGTTTTTTCAGTATTTTGACAAGATCCTGATCGATGCTCCCTGTTCAGGTGAGGGGATGTTCAGGAAAGATCCGGCAGTGATCCGTTCCTGGGAAGAACATGGACATGAATTCTACATCCGCCTTCAGAAAAAGATCGCCGCTGCCGTATTGCCCATGTTAAAGCCCGGCGGCATGATGGTATATTCCACCTGTACATTTTACCCGGGGGAAGATGAAGACATTATCCTGTATATGAAAGAATTATGCCCGGAACTGGAAGTGATGAAGATTTCTGACAGGTTTGAAGGGTTTTCAGAAGGGATGCCTGAAAAGGCAGCCTATGATGATCCATCTCTTAAAAACTGTCTTCGCCTGTTTCCTCATAAAATCAAAGGAGAAGGGCATTTTGCAGCGCTCCTTAAAAAGGGAGGAGAGAAAGCAGGGGCCGTCATATCAGAAGTAAGAAAAAAAGCAAAGCTTGCCCCGGAAACTGAAGATTTCCTGAACCGTCTGACTATGGACTTTTCAGAAGGGACCTTTACTTTACGGGGAAGCCGGGTCTTTTTTGAAAGATATGAACAGCCGGACACCGCAGGGATCAGGACCCTTCGTTCGGGCCTGTACCTTGGGGAAGAAAAGAAGAAACGGTTTGAGCCTTCCCAGGCTCTTTCCATGGCTTTGAAAGAAACAGAATTTCCCTTGACCATATCTCTGGAAGCATCCGACATCCGGGTGATCCGGTATCTGAAAGGGGAGACGGTGGACGTTTCAGATATTACGACAGAAAGCGGATGGGTGCTGGTCTGTACAGACCATTATCCTCTGGGATTTGCAAAAGCAAGCCGCGGGATCCTGAAGAATCATTATCTGCCGGGATGGCGTTATCTTTCGTGAAAGCATGACTTTACTTTTAAGCCGGTTTACGCTATAATGATTTGATAAGCTGGGTGGAATGTGTACGTTTATGCCATTTCAGCCCTGATTATGATCATATGTTGACAGAGGAGGGGTAAATGAGCGGCTTTTTAACAGTGGTCTCCGGCTTTTCCGGCGTAGGAAAAGGCACGGTGGTACGTAAACTTTTAGACCTTTATCCTGAAACTTACTGTCTCTCGGTTTCTGCAACGACCCGTGAGAGACGTGATAAAGAAATAGATGGTGTCCATTATCATTTTACAGACGAAGCAGGCTTTGATGAACTGATCAGGAATCATGAACTGCTGGAATATACCACTTATAACGGTCACCGTTACGGGACGCCTCAGAAGGCGGTGGAAGAAGCTTTAAAGAGCGATAAGACCGT